>DASZXM010001163.1:0-2865 GCA_035546415.1 Pseudonocardiaceae bacterium | reverse complement strand
GACGGTTTCGCGCCGTCCACGTCCTACCGGGTGGAGCAGGCGCTGCGCAGGTCCGGCATCCGGGCGGCCGTCGAGGTCGTGCAGGCCGGCACCCAGCTGTCCGACTACCACGGCGACGCGATCGCCATGGGCAGGCGACTGTCGTTACGGACCGCGGCACGGCCGCACGAGACCGGCGACGGCGACAGCTCCGTGTTCGCCGACCCTCCATCCCCGCGCCCGGTGACCACGACGCGCCGCAGGGCGTCCACCGGTGCGCACGCGGAGAAGCGGTCCGGCGGCGACCGCTCACAAGCCCGTTGGCAGCCCAGGATCGCGTCGACCGAGGAACCTCCGGCGGCCGAGCCGGAACCCGATCCTGTCCCGGCGGCACCGCCGCTGCCGCCGGTCCCGCAGCTGGCGCACACCGAACCGGACCCGCACTTCGACGCGGTCCCGTTCGCCGAGGGCGTCCGGCCGATCCACCCCGAGCCGATCCACGCCGAACCGATCCACGCCGAACCGATCAACCACCAGCCGATCAACCACCAGCCGATCAACTCCCAACCGATCCACCCCGAGCCGGTGCGGCCCGAACCGGAGCTGCCCGAACCGCAGCACGTGGAGCCCGTGCTGCACGTCGACCCGGTGCCGATGCCGGTGGAGCAGGAGGCGGTGCCCGGTTCGCTGGCCGCCGACCCGGCCGCCGACGCCGACCTGAGCAACCGGGAACGCGAGCTGCTGCGCCAGCTGCACGAGGAACTGGCCAAACGGGAGCAGACCGACCCGCAGCCGGAGCAGTGGCACCCGGACAACCGGCAGGGCTCGGGCTACCGGCCGCCGGTGGCACCGCCGCCGGGCGCCGAGTTCAACCCCGCCGACTTCCGGCAGCCCGAGTTCAACCCGGGCGAGTTCGGCGGGCAGGCCTGGCAGCCGCACCAGATGGACCAGGCGGGCGCCGCCGACCAGACCGCGGTCAACGGCATCCCGCCCTACGGCAGCCAGAACTCCTAGGGCTCACCCGGTAGCCGGCGCAGCACCGTCACCAGTGCCGCCCGGTCGACCGAGGACAGACGCCGGTACGGCCGGGACGCGATGCGGTTGGTCGTCGCTTCCACGTCCCGCCGTACCGGATCCGTGATCGGCAGGTCCGCCACTGACGTGGCGGTCAGGCCGGCGGCCTGCCACGCGAAGGCGTGCGCGTCGGCCCGGTGGTGGCGCAGTGCGTTGCAGCGTTCGAACAGCTGGAGCGCCGGGCCGCCGCCGGTGTCCACTGTGGCCAGTGCGTCGAACACGGGACCCTCGGAGGTGCCGACGGCTCCGGCGACCACGTCGGCGACCTTCGCCAGCTGTTCCTCGGGTCTGCCCCACGCCTCGGTGAGCGTGATCTCGGCGGCCGTGAGCAGCACGTCCAGCACGGCGGTGCAGTGCGCGGTCGCCTCGATGCCGGCGTCGGTGCGCTCCAGCCAGCCCTCGTCGACCAGTTCGGCGATGCCGGTGTCGATCTGCGGGTCGTACCGGAACAGCCCGGCGACCACGGCGTCGGGCACCGGTCCCATCAGCAGCGGCCCACGCAGCTCGACCAGCACGCCGAAGTGCGGCGGACGTTCGGGCAGCAGGTTCAGTGCGCGCAGCGTGTCCCGGATGCGGTGGTGCGCGCCGGGGACCAGCCGGTCCAGTTCGGCGGCCGCCGAGATCGCTGTGCGGCACGCGTCGGCCGCGTCCAGCGCCAGCCGCGACGACTCGATCAGCTCGGCGTCCGCGCCGTAGAACACCCGCAGCCCCAGGGACGCCTGGAAGTGCGCCGCCGCCGTGTCCATGTCACCGACCTCGTAGGCGCACCTGCCGGCGTGCTGGTGTGCGACGCCGCGGTCGGCCGGTGCCACGGCCTCGGCGAGGCACGCGTCGAACTCGGCGGCGGCCTCGGCGTGGCAGCCCTGGAGCTGCCACACGTGTGCCAGCCGGATCCTGGCCCGCAACGCCGTGTTCGGCGACTCCGCCTTGGCCAGTTCGACGGCGCGGCGCAGCTCCCGCTCGGCCGTGCCCAGGTCGCCCGCCAATCGGGCCGCCACACCGAGATCGGTGTGGTACCGGCGTTCGGCGGCCGGGTCGGCGGGCACGTCCGCCGCACTGGTGCGCTCGATCCACGCCGCCAGCGCCGCCGGATCGGTGGGCACGTCGCGCAGGCTCTCCTCGTCGATGACGTGTGCCCGCTCGGTGCCTGGAAGAAAGACCGTCACGCCCCCGCCAGTCGTTCCGCTTCGTCCAGCAACCTTTGTAGCCGCAAGCCGTGCCGCGCGTCCAGCGGATGGCGTGGCCGGCCGGCGCGGACCAGTGGGACCAGCTCGTCGAGCAGCCTGCCGTAGCAGTCGACCGACGGTGTCGTCACCGGCGGCATGGGCAGTCGGCCCGCCTTGCCGTAGAGGGTCACGCCCACGGCGTCGTCGACGGGCAGCGCGATCGACAGGGAGGCTGTGCTCGTCGCGCCGCTCTCGTGCGCCAACAGGACGTGGCACACGTCGTGGTCGCCGCGTACGGCGGCCAGCACGCGGATGATCGGCCCCATCGTGGCGGCCAACAGGTCGAACGTGTGCGGGCCGACGTCCACCAGGCCGCCGCGCTCGTGCCGCCACGGCGAGTGCGCGAACCGGCCGGCCAGCAGCGCGCCGCCGTACCACGTGGCGTTCGCGGTCGCCCAGTCGCCCGCCGTGCGCGCGGTGGTGACCCACTCGACCACCTCCGGTGCGTACCGCAGCGTGAGCAGCACGGCCGAGACCACGCCGGCCGCGTCCACGGCGGCCACGAGGGCTTCGGCGTCCAGGACCGACGCGCCGACCGGCTTGTCCAGCAGCAGGTGCTTCCCGGCCCGTGCCGCGCGGGCCGCCA
>DASZXM010001162.1:0-9852 GCA_035546415.1 Pseudonocardiaceae bacterium | reverse complement strand
CAGGCCGGTGGGCAGGCCGGACGCGGTCCACGTGTAGGGCGCGGTGCCACCGGACGCGGACAGTTGCAGGCTGGCCGCCGTGCCCACGGTGCCGGTCTGGCTGCCCGGGTTGGCGACGCTCACCGAACCGGTGCCGCCACCGCTGCCGCCCAGCGCGGCCAGGCCGTTCGGGGTGCCCCAACCGGTCGGGCCGTCGTAGCCGGCCGCCGCCCTGCACAGGTAGTTGCCGCACGAGCCGTCCGCGCCGCTGGTGACGTCGTAGAGGTTGCCCGTGTGCTGGTAGATGGTCTGCGCCGGGTTGCTGCCGGGGTTGCCGGCCAGCGCGAACATCGCGGCGATCATCGGGGCGGAGGCGCTGGTGCCGCCGACCTCGTTCCAGCCGCCGTTGCCGTTGTAGCTGTCGTACACCGCGACACCGGTGTTCGGGTCGGCGTCGGCCGCGATGTCGTTGTCGGTGCGGCGCGAGCAGCTGGTGTCGGTCTGCCAGGACGGCTTCGTCTCCCAGGACGAGCAGCCCGAACCGGTGCCCTCACCGCCGGAGCTGGAACCCCAGACCGTCTCGTTCCAGCCGCGCGAGTTGGACGCCGTGGTCAGGTTGGTGCCGCCGACGGACACGACGTAGCGCGACGTCGCCGGGTAGATCACGCCGTAGCCGGAGTCACCCGCCGATGCCGTGATCACCTTGCCGGGGTGGTTGAAGTTCGACTCGAAGCTGGAGTCGCTGGACGAGTCCGTGCCACCCCACGAGTTGGAGATGTAGCCGGCCATGTTGGCGGCCGTGTTCTCCGCGGTGTACAGGCCGGTGCCCTGGTCGTCCTGGGCCTCGACGAGCACGATGTGGCAGTTCGGACAGATGGCCGAGACCATGTCCATGTCCAGCGCCTCTTCCACCGTCCAGTCGTCGCCCGCGGGCGGCGGTGACGGCAGCGGCGACGCGGCGCCGTTCTGGTTCACCTTGGTGAAGTTCGCGGCCGGCAGGCCCGCCGCGGACCGGTAGGCGGCCAGGTCACTGGAGGCCGTCGGGTAGTCGTAGGCGTCCACGATGGCGACGGTCGCGTTGCCGCCGTTGGACGCCGCCGCCGACGCGATGTTGTACGCCGACTGCAGTTGGGACGGTCCGTAGCCGACGCCGGACGGGATGGCGTTCGGGACGACCTGGCTTTCCAGCAGGGGTTTCTTGTCGGTCCGCTTCAGCACCTGGCAGGCGAGCTTGCCGGGAGTGACCGTCGTGGGGCAGGAGTGCACGACGGACGGAGTAGCGGACGTGGTCTGGATGCTCGTTGCCAATGCTGTGCTCGGTGCGGGACTGGCTAACGCGGCCGCCGACCCGAAGGTCAACGACAGCGTGGTCAGCCCTGCGAGCGTCAGCAGCCCTCGCGTGACACTGCGCAATGTTCCTCCAACGCACTGGAACCGTGCCCAACGAGCGGGTCACCCGTTGGTGTCATGTGTGTACAGCCCGTGTGAGGTTCGTGGTGTCTCTGGCGTGTCACTGGCACAAAAGTGCCGGTAAAGTTCTGGTTGCTCGCAAGGGGTAGGAGCCGCGGATGGGCGCGACGCGCATCGCTGACCTGGTCCTGCTGGGACTCGACGAGTGCGACGCCAGGGTGTATCTGGCGCTGCTCGCCGAAGGACCCTCCGCCGATGAGGCGGTCGCCAAGCAGATCGACGCACCGGTCGCCGTCGTGCGCCGCTCGTTCACCGCGCTGAACGAGGCGGGCCTGGTCAGCCTGGTCGACTCCGGCGGCACGGCCACCCCGGTGCGTCCCGGTCCCGGGCTGGACATGCTGGTCCGCAGGCGTGAGGCCGAATTGCGGCAGGCCAGGATCAGCGCCGTCGACGCGTACGAGTCGTTCCTGCGCCTGGCCGGCGGTGAACCGGTCGGCCACCTGATCGAGGTGATCGGCGGTCCCGCCGTCGCCGAACGCATCCGCCAGTTGGAACGCGGCGTGCGTGAGGAGATCCGCGGGTTCGACTCGCCGCCGTACTACGCGGACGCCGACGCGAACCAGATCGAACTGGACAACCTGTCCCGCGGTGTGCGCTACCGGGTCGTGTACGCGACGGCCGCACTGGAGCGCGCCGACTACCTGGCGGACAACGTGGTGCCCGGCGTGCGGCACGGCGAGGAGGCCCGCACGTTGCCCCACGTCCCGGTGAAGCTGATGATCTTCGACGACGACTGCGCCGTCGTGTCCCAGTCCGTGCCCGGCGGCCCGACCGACAAGTCGGCGCTGCTGATCCGACCGTGCAGCCTGCTGTCCGCGCTCACCGGACTGTTCGAGATGTGCTGGCGCGCCGCGCTGCCGTTCGACGTGCGGGACGGCCCTGCCGGCCAGCATCTCCAACCGCACGAGCGCCGGCTGCTCGGCCTGCTCGCCGCCGGCATGGGCGACGACCAGGCGGCCCGGGCCCTGGGTGTGAGCAGACGCACCCTGTTCCGCTACCTGGAAGGGATGATGGCCCGCACCGGCGCGGCCAACCGGTTCCAGTTGGCACTGCACGCCACCCGGAATGGTTGGATCTAGGGATGGCCAAGGACCCCGACCCGCACGAGGTGCGGGCGGCGGTGGCGTCCGTCGTGCCGTGGTTGGACGGCACGGGCGAACAGCCCGACCGGCCAACGCTGGCCGCCGCCGTGCGCCTCAGCCTGCGGGTTCTCCCCGTGGTCGCGCCCGGCCGCAGCGTCGAGGTCCGCGTGCCGCCGTTCGCGGCCGTGCAGTGTGTCGCGGGTCCCCGGCACACCAGGGGGACGCCGCCCAACGTCATCGAGATGGATTCCCGCACCTGGCTGGAGCTGGCCACCGGGCGGCTCGCGTGGGCCGACGCCATGGCCGAGGACCGCGTCACGGCGTCCGGCAGCCGGGCCGACATCGCCGCGCTGCTTCCGGTCGTCCGAATGTGAAGCCACCTGCATTTACACTGGAAGTGGCAGACCTGGCGTCCAAGGGAGTTCTTCGGTGGTCACAGACCAGTCCGCTGACACAGGCCCCATCCACCACCAATCCGAACCACCCGAGCCGGAACCGCGCGAGGAGTGCGGCGTCTTCGGTGTCTGGGCGCCCGGCGAGGAGGTGGCCAAGCTCACCTTCTACGGGCTGTACGCGTTGCAGCACCGCGGCCAGGAGGCGGCCGGCATCTCCGTCGCCGACGGCAAGCAGATCGTCGTGTTCAAGGATCTCGGCCTGGTCAGTCAGGTCTTCGACGAGCAGGTGCTCCAGTCGCTGCGCGGCCACCTCGCCGTCGGCCACTGCCGGTACTCCACGACGGGCTCCGGCACGTGGGAGAACGCCCAGCCGACGTTCCGCAACACGGCCACCGGCAGCGGCCTGTCGCTGGGCCACAACGGCAACCTGGTGAACACGGCCGAACTGCTGCAACGCGCCCGGGCGGCGGGCGCGGACACCGGGTCGGCTGGCACGGTCAACGCCACCACCGACTCCGACCTGATCTGCGGCCTGCTCGCCGCCGCGGCCGCGGACACCGGTGTCGAACAGGCGGCGATGGAGCTGCTGCCGACGCTGCGCGGCGCGTTCTGCCTGGTGTTCGCCGACGAGTCCACCCTGTACGCCGCGCGGGACCCGCAGGGCGTGCACCCGTTGGTGCTGGGCAGGCTGGAACGCGGCTGGGTGGTGGCCAGCGAGACGGCGGCGCTGGACATCGTCGGCGCGTCGTTCGTCCGCGAGGTCGAACCCGGTGAACTGCTCGCCATCGACGCCGACGGCCTGCGGTCGGCGCACTTCGCCGCGCCGGAGCCGAAGGGCTGCGTCTTCGAGTACGTCTACCTGGCCCGCCCGGACACCACGATCGCTGGCCGGTCGGTCCACAAGACCCGCGTCGACATCGGCAAACAGCTGGCCAGGGAACACCCGGTGGACGCCGACATGGTGATCCCGGTGCCGGAGTCGGGCACGCCGGCCGCGATCGGCTACGCCCAGGAGTCCGGCATCCCGTACGGCTCCGGCCTGGTCAAGAACGCCTACGTGGGCCGCACGTTCATCCAGCCGTCGCAGACCATCCGGCAGCTGGGCATCCGCCTGAAGCTCAACCCGCTGCGCGACGTGATCCGCGGCAAGCGCCTGGTCGTCGTCGACGACTCCATCGTGCGCGGCAACACCCAGCGGGCCCTGGTCCGGATGCTGCGCGAGGCGGGCGCGGTCGAGGTGCACGTGCGGATCGCGTCCCCGCCGGTGCGCTGGCCCTGCTTCTACGGCATCGACTTCGCGTCCCGCGCCGAACTGATCGCCAACGGCCTGGACATCGACGGCGTCCGCCGCTCCATCGGCGCCGACTCGCTGGGCTACGTGTCGCTGGACGGCCTGGTCGCGGCGAGTGAACAGCCCCGGTCACGGCTGTGCATGGCGTGCTTCGACGGCACGTACCCGATCCCGCTGCCCGACGAGGCCCTGATCGGCAAACACCTGTTGGAGGACCTCGACGCCGCGGGCCGCAGCATGGACCCCGGAGCCGTCGGTGTCGGATCGGCCGCGGTGCCCGGTGGGTACGGTGCCGAGGACGCCGTACGCCGACCCTGACCGCCCGCAACCCCGCGGGCCGGCAGTGCGTTGACCAGTTGTGCCCAAGCCATCGGAGAATCCGCCAGTGATCACGCAGTCCGACCGACCGAACGCCACGTACGCCGCAGCCGGGGTGGACATCGCAGCCGGCGAGGAGGCCGTGCGGCAGTTGATCCCGCACGCCGCACGCGCCAGCCGGCCCGAGGTGCTCGGCGGGATCGGCGGCTTCGCCGGGCTGTTCGAGCTGAAACTGGACCGCTGGAGCGAGCCGGTGCTCGCGTCGTCCACGGACGGCGTCGGCACGAAGATCGCGGTGGCCAAGGCGTTGGACAAGCACGACACGGTCGGCATCGACCTGGTCGCGATGGTCGTCGACGACCTCGTGGTCTGCGGCGCGGAGCCGCTGTTCCTGCAGGACTACATCGCGGTCGGCAAGGTCGTGCCGGAGCGGATCGCGGAGATCGTGAAGGGCATCTCGGCCGGCTGTGTCCAGGCCGGCTGCGCCCTGCTGGGCGGCGAGACGGCCGAACACCCCGGCCTGATGGCCGCGGGCGACTACGACATGTCCGCCACCGGCGTTGGCGTCGTCGAGGCGAGCAAACTGCTCGGCCCCAACCGCGTCCGCCCGGGCGACGTGGTGATCGCCATGGCGTCCACCGGCCTGCACTCCAACGGCTACTCCCTGGCCAGACACGTCCTGCTGGACCTGGCGAAACTGCCCCTGTCCGGCCACGTCGAGGAGTTCGGCCGCACCCTCGGCGACGAACTGCTGGAACCGACGCGGATCTACGCCAAGGACTGCCTGGCACTCGTCGCGGAAACGGACGTCCGCACGTTCGCCCACGTCACCGGCGGCGGCCTGGCGGCGAACCTGGCCCGCGTCCTGCCCGACGACCTGACGGCGGTCCTGGACCGCCGCACGTGGACCCCGGACCCGGTGTTCGCCCTGATCGCGCAGCGCGGCCGCATCGACCGCACGGACATGGAACAGACGTTCAACATGGGCGTCGGCATGGTCGCGGTGATCTCGGCGGAGGACTCGGACCGCGCGCTGGCGATGCTCACGGCCAGGCACGTCCCCGCGTGGGTCCTCGGCGACGTCCGCCGCACGAAGGACCTGACCGGCCAGGACGCCGGCAGCCAGGAACGGGTCATCCTGCACGGCGACCACCCCCGCTTCTAGCGGTGACCCCGCGTCTGGCGGTGGCCCCACCTCTGGAGTCGCCCGCCCGTCTTGGCGGTGACCATTGCTTTGGCGGTGATCGCCGGTTTTGGCGGTGACTACCGCTTTTGGCGGTGATCGCCCGTCTTGGCGGTGACTCCGCTTCTGGCGGTGACCACCGCATCTGCCGGTGTCCGCCCCCGCGCCTTGGCGGTAACCGCCTGCGCCCTCGGGCGTTCTCAACCACCGGCAGGCAGGAGTTGTCCACAGCGACCCGGAGTTGTCCACAGGCTGTGGGTTTTCGCTTTCGAAGCGTTGACCAGGGCAGATAGGCTGGACAAGGGCCGTCCCCCGGGCGGGCGGGGCTGTGTTGTCGGGCGGGGCTGTGGGCAATCTTTGGCGCGGGCGCCTTCAGTCCGTACAGCCGCGGCCGGTGGCGCCCGCATCCTCCCCGATCCCGGTTCGGCCCGGGGCACCTGATCGGGCGGATGCGTAGCGGCGATCACCACCGCCGTCCCGCATCTATCCTCACTGGGGCGGAAGCGTGTCCGAGGACCGGCTGGGGGCGGTGGTTGTGAAAGCCGTTGCCGGGGTTGGCGGGCGGGTCGCGCATCCGGTTCGGCTCGTGGTGATTCTGGGGTCGTTGTCGGCGTTCGCGCCGCTGTCCGTGGACATGTACCTGCCGGCGTTTCCGTCGCTGTCGGCCGATCTGCACGCCGGGCCGTCCGCTGTTCAGTTGACCCTCACCGCGTGTCTGATCGGGCTGGCCGGTGGGCAGCTCGTGGCCGGGCCCCTGTCCGACACGCTCGGTCGGCGGCGGCCGCTGTTGGTGGGGCTCGTCGTCTACACCGTGTTGTCCGCCGCGTGTGTCGTCGCTCCGTCGATCTACGCGCTTGTCGCGTTGCGGCTGGTGCAGGGGGCTGGTGGGGCCGCCGGGATCGTGATCGCCGCCGCTGCCGTGCGGGATCGGTTCTCCGGGGTCGCCATGGCCCGCTTTCTGTCCACGTTGTTGCTGGTCAACGGGATCGCGCCGGTGGTGGCGCCGGTGATCGGCGGGCAGTTGCTGCGGGTCCTGTCGTGGCGGGGTGTGTTCGTCGTGCTCACCGGTGTGGGGCTCGTCCTGCTCATCACGTGTTTCGTCTGGTTCGACGAGTCGCTGCCGGTGGAGCGTCGGCGTCCGGGGAGTCTGGGTGACACCGTCCGGTCGTTCGGACGGCTGGTGGCCGATCGGCCGTTCGTCGGGTTCGGGCTGACGGGGGCGTTGGCGTTCAGCGGGATGTTCGCCTACATCTCCGGGTCGTCGTTCGTGTTGCAGGACATCTTCGGGCTGTCGCCGCAGCGGTTCGGGCTGGTGTTCGGCACGAACGCGCTGGGCATCGTGGCCGTGGGCCAGCTCAACCGGTGGCTGGTGGGCCGGTTCGCGCCGCGTCGGCTGCTGGCCGTCAGTCTGGCCACCGCCACTGTCGGCGGTGGTGTCGTGCTGGCGGCCGTGCTCGGCGGGTTGGGGCTGCCCGCACTGTTGCCCGGGTTGTTCGCCGTGGTCGCGAGCACCGGTGTGGTGCTGCCCAACACCCGCGCGCTGGCGATGGCCGGCTACCCCGATCTGGCGGGCACCGCGTCCGCGCTGCTCGGTGTGGTGCAGTTCGCCCTCGGTGGTCTGGTAGCGCCCCTGATCGGTGTCGCCGGAACCGCGACCGCCGTGCCCATGGCCGTCGTCATCGCGGCCCTGGTCGTGCTGGCTTTTCTGGCGTTCGCCCTGATGGCGCGTCGCTGAAGGACTAACGTTCGGGAGAACGTCACCCCGAACGTGCGAACCCGAAGGAAAATCGTGAATCCGAACGAGCTGATGTCCTCCTACATGCAGGAAGTCGAGGTCCTGGCCAGAAAGGCGGAGGAGGCCAAGAAGCAGCTCAAGCAGCTGGCCGGTTCGCTGACCAGCAGCGACGGAGCTGTCACCCTCACGGTCAACGCCGCGGGCGCATTGCAGAGCCTGTCGTTCGGGCCGCGCGCCGACGAGATGTCCAAGGCCCAACTGGCGTCGCTGATCCTGTCCACCGCGCGCCGCGCACAGATGCAGGCCGCCCAGCAGGTCACCGCGATCCTCGCGCCGATCGTCGGCGAGAACAGCGACGCCATGCGATTCGTCCAAGAACAAATTCCGGTGCCCGAGGAACCGGAGACACCACCTGCCGCGTCCCAACCCCAACAGATGCGGTTCGGCTACGAACCGCCGGCTCAACCCCCGCGGTTCGCGCCGCCCACGCCGCCACCGCCACCGGCCCCGCCGGCGGCACCACCGCGGCACCGGGCGTCGGGCCGCAACGACGACGACTACGAGTCGGGCCCGGTGACGAGGCAGGAGGACTGGTAAATGGGTGACGGCTACAACGTCGAGCCCGCCTCGCTCGACAAGCACGAGCAGGACATCCGCCAGGTCATGGAGCAGGTGTCGGGTGCCGTGAACTCGGTACGCGACCTGTTCGACGTCGAGGCGTTCGGCATCGTCGGCACCGTGTGGGCCACCGCGCTCAACGCGTGGGTCCAACAGCACACCAGCTGCATCGACTCGGCCGTCAAAGCCGGCAACCAGGTGGCCGACAGCGTCGGCAAGATGGCGCAGAACTACCGGCAGAACGAGCAGAACGTGGCGCAGAGCTTCACGTCCATCTCCAACGACATGGAGGCGTGACCATGGCGGAAGAGGGCGGCAACCCGCTGGTCGCGACCGTCGACACCGGTTCCTGGACCGGGTCGGCCAACACGGAGTCGCTGACCTACCAGGAAGGCAGCAAGAAGGGCCAGTTCAGCACCGACGCGCTGAGCAAGGACACCGAGGGTGCGGGCCTGTTCTCCGACGCGGCGTCCACCATCGGCGACATCTCCAGCCACAACTGGGGCGGCGTGGCCGTGGACGCCATCGGTGACGGCATGGACGCGTTGGGCATGGCCATGGACCCGCTGGGCAGCCTGGCGGGCGCCGGTATCGGCTGGCTGATCGAGCACGTCGGTTTCCTGAAGAAGCCGCTGGACTACCTGGCCGGCGATCCGGAGTCGGTGACGGCGAAGGCGCAGACGTGGACCAACGTGTCCAAGGCGCTGTCCGAGGCGGCCGACCAGTACAAGAGCTCGGCGCAGACCCTGGCCGGCGCCAACACCAGCGACGCCGTGAGCGGCGCCTCCGCGACTGGCGAGAACCTGGCCAAGGTGCTGGACGGCGCGTCCCAGCACGCGTCGGACGCGGCCTCCGCGATGAAGGTGGCCGCCGTGGCCGTCGGCACCACGCGCGGCATCATCCGGGACACCATCTCCCAGTTCGCCGGTGACGCGATCGTGAAGTGGATCGCGGCCACGGCGGCCGCGTTCTTCACGTTCGGCGCGACCGAGGCCGCGTTCATCGTGGACGAGGTCGCCGAGGGCGCGTCGGTCGCCACGCAGGACGCCAGCAAGGTCAGCAAGCTGGTGCAGATGCTGGAGAAGTTCAAGGGCGGCGCCAAGGACTCGGAGAGCACCCTGAAGAACGCGGCGTCCGACCTGGACAAGGGCGCCAAGGACACCGACTCGCTGGTGCACGACGCCTCCGACGCGGGCGGCGTGCACACCGACGCCCCGCCGAAGGCCGACGCCGATGCCGGTGGGGGCGCCACGACCCCGTCCGACGCGGGCGGTGCTCCGTCGGTGGAGGAACCGCCCAAGGCGGACGCCGGTGCCGGCGGCGACGCGACCACCCCGTCGGACGCGGGCGGCACGCCGAGCACGGAGGCTCCGCCGGAGGCCGACGCGGGTGCCGGTGGCGGCTCGACGACGCCGTCGGACGCGTCCGGTGGCACGCCGACGACCGAGGAACCGCCGAGCGTGGACGGCGGCAGCGACGTCACCACGCCGTCCGAGAGCAGCTCCGGCAGTGGCTCCGGTGGCGAAGGCGGCGAGGGCGGCGGGTCCGGGTCCGGCGAAGGTGGCTCCGGCGGTGGCGGCGACGGCACGAAGCCGCAGCACTACTGGCAGAAGGAAGAGGAAGGCCCCTCGCACGAGGAGGTCAACCAGCACGTCGCCGACCACAAGCAGGCCGTCGACTCGCACAACCAGGAAGTCGCCGCGCACAACCAGAAGGCCGACCAGTTCAAGCGGGACGCGGCCGAGCACAACCAGAAGGCCGTCGACAACCAGCAGGCCCTG
>DASZXM010001161.1:0-4038 GCA_035546415.1 Pseudonocardiaceae bacterium | reverse complement strand
GACGGCGTGACGGCCGACCAGGGCAGCGGGTGGCAGAACGCGTGATCCTCGGTGAGTTCGTGGTAGAAGCGGCGGGGCTCCGGTTCCGCGCCGAGCCGTCCGAACAGGACCCCGGACAGCAGCAGCGGGTCGGCCACCGGGCCGGTGCCGTGTTCGGTGGCGAAGACCACCCCGTGGCCGGCGTCGCGCAGCAGCCGCCAGGGGACGGCGACCTCCGTGACGTCGAAGTCGCGGTCGGGGAGCGGGACCAGCACGCGCATGGTGATTGATTACCACAGCGCCGGAACCGCCAGTGACTGGTCCTGTCGATTCGGCGACAGCCGGTGAGGACCCGTCGCTGCGCGGGTCACACTCGGCGGCGGCGATCCGTCAGAGCGGTGAGTAGATCGGCCGAACCACCGTCGGGAGTGCAGATGTCCACCGCCTACACCGTCGACACCGTCCTCGCGGCGGCCTTCGTGGCCTTCTCCGCCGTCTCCGTCTTCGCCGGGGCACCGTGGGTCGTCCAGTCGATCGCCGACTACGGCGTGCCCCGGTCGTGGCTGCCCTGGCTGGGCACCGCGAAGGCGGCCGGCGCCGTCGGCCTGGTCGTCGGGTTGTTCGTGCCCGTCGTCGCCGTGCTGGCCGGCGTCGGTCTGGTGCTCTACTTCCTCGGCGCCGTGGTCACCGTGCTGCGCGCGCACTGGTACTCGCACGTCCAGTTCCCGCTGATGTTCCTGGCGCCCGTCGTCGGGTCGTTGGTCCTGAAGTTCGCCCGCTGACCGGCAACCAGCCGCCGGGCTGGTGTCCTCCGGCGGCTGGTCATCGACGGGGTGGGCGTCAGCTGGTGCTGAAGACGACGTCCACCCAGTAGTTCGAGCCACCGTAGGTGTCCGTCGGGAACCCACTGCCCACGCTGTAGACGCCGTTGCCGGCACCGGCGGCGTTGGCCGGCGCGGACAGCGCGGGCGTGTGCACACCGGACCGGTTGAAGTAGCCGTTGTCGCCGGAGTAGAAGCCCGTGGTCGTCGTGTACGACGCCACGTACGTCGTCCCCGCCGTGACGGCGACCGGTGTGGCGAACGTGAGCGTCTGCCAGCCCGATGCGGTCTCGTTGCCGAACGTGCCCGTCGCCAGCTTCGTTCCCGTTGCCGTGTACAGGTTCCCGGTGTGCGTACCGGTGTTCTGGGTGCTCTTGTAGAACCTGACCCCGGTGATCGTGCCGTCCGTGCCCGGCACGAACTTCACCCCCAGTTCGTACGGGTTCGGGTCGTTCGTGCTGATCACCGTCGGCACGGTGGCCGCGCTGAACAGCGAGCACGGGCAGATCGCCGTGGTGGTCGTGGTGAACGTCCACGTGTACGGCGCGCTCATCGGGTTCCCGTTCACGTCGGCCACCTTCAGGCTCGCCTGGTACGGCGTGCCGGCCGTGAGTGCCGCCGACGGGGTGAAGGTCAGCGTCTTCTGGTCCGTCGACAGGGTCGTCGTGCCGCCGATCCGCGCCCCACCCGGGTCGGTGACGGTGAACTGCGCCGAGGACAGGTCGACCGCCTCGCTCATGGTGGCCGTCGGGTGGACCGTCAGGCTCGCGCCCGTCGCACCCGGCGTGGTGGCCGTGACCGTCGGCGGTGTCGTGTCACCGTTGGCACCGGGCTGCCAGAGCACGTCCACCCAGTAGTTGTTGGCGTTGTAGGTGTTCGACGGGAACACGCTCGTCGACGAGTAGGCGTACACGCCGTTGCCGCCGTCGACGCCGTCGGCGATCGCGTGCATCTGGTCGTACGTGGCGGTGTTGTTGCCGAAGTAGCCCGGGGACGCCGAGTAGTGCCCGTTCGGCGCCAGGTACGCCACCACGTACGTCGTGTTCGCGTTCACCGTCACCGGGCTGGCGAAGGTGAGTGTCTGCCACCCGGTCGCCGTCTCGTTGGTGAACGTGCCCTGTGCCAGCTTCGTGCCGGTCGACGAGTACAGCGTGCCCACGTGGGTGCCGGTGTTGGCCGCCGACTTGTAGAACCGGACGCCGGTCACCTGGCCCTTGGTGTCGAACCGGACCTTGGTGCCCAGTTCGACCGCGGAGGTGTCACCGGAGTCGGCGATGGCCGGTGTGGTGAAGTCGTCCCAGATCGTGCACGGGCAGGTGGCCGGCCGTGGCTTGCCGGTGGTGAACGTCCACGTGTACGGGCTGCTCATCACGTTGCCCGAGTCGTCGGTGGCCTTCACCGACGCGGTGTAGGTGGTGCTGGCGGCCAGCGACGCGGTGGGCGTGAAGGTGGCCGTGGTGCGGTCGCCGGACAGCGTGACCGTGCCGGCGACGTTGCCCGCGGAGCTGCTCAGCGTGAACTGCAGCGAGGACTGCACGACCGGCTCGTCGAAGGTGACGTTGATCGTCGGCGTCAGCGAGACGCTGCCGGTGCCGTTGGCCGGGTTGTTGTCCAGCACGTTCGGCGGCTGGATGTTCGGCGCGGGCGTCGTGTTGAAGATCGGGTCGACCCAGTAGTTGGCGTTCTGGTAGCTGTTCGTCGGGAACGCCGTCGGGCCCAGCGAGAACACGCCGTTGGGGCTGTCCGCGGTGCCCTGCAGACCGGTCATCGGCTGCAACACGGTCGCCGAGTCGGTGAAGTAGTTGTTGTCACCGGCGTAGTGGCCGTTGGGTGCGTGGTAGGAGACCACGTACGTCGTGTTCGCCTGGATCGGCACCGAGCGGGCGAACGTCAGCGACTGCCAGCCGGTCGCGCTCTCGTTGGTGAACGTGCCGGACGCCAGCTTCGTGCCGGTCGACGACCACAGGGTGCCGGTGTGGGTGCCGGTGTTGCCGGTGCCCTTGTAGAACCGGACGCCGGTGATGTATCCGGCCTGGCTGGACTGGAACTTCATGCCCAGCTCCACGTTGGACGTGTCGGTCGTCGCCGGGTTGGTCGGTGCGGCCGAGTCCGCGAACACGCCGCACGGGCAGGTCCGTGGCCCGACGGTCAGCGTCGCCGACACCGGGCCGGACAGGTTCGCCGAGTCGTCGACGGCCCGCACCTCGACAGTGACCGGGCCGGTCGCCGCCGGGACGAAGCTGTAGCTCCACGTGCCGCTGCCGGCCGACCACTTCGCGTAGTGCCACGTCTGTCCGCCGTCGCTGGACGCCTCCACGTCCGCGACCTGGCCACCGCCCACATCGGACACCGTGCCGGAGAACGTGTAGTTCTGCGCGACCTGCGGTGCGGGCGCATTGGTGATCGCCACCGACGGCGGTGCCGTGTCGGTGCTCGCGGTCTCCGCGTGCAGACCGGTCATCAGCGTCATCGGCTGGACGCCCATGTCGGCCAGGAAGTTCACCGTGGCCTGCTGCATCCGCACGTCGGAGGTTGGCGTGTCGGTCTGGAACGCGTGGTTGTCGGCCAGACCCCAGGCCCACTGCACGGTACCGGCCGCGAAGATCAGCGAGTGGCTCGTCGGGTTGCGGTACTCGGTCAGGTTGTGGGTGATCGTGCCGGGCAGGAACAGGTCACCGTAGTTGTTCAGTACGTAGTTCCCGTTGGCCGTCACCGTGGTGGACGACAGCTTCGCCACGCCCGCCGGTTGGAACCCGTTGTCCTGCACGGTGTCCCACTCGTAACCCAGCGTGCCCGGCTGGAACGTGTACGTCGACCCGGCCGCCATGCCGGTCAGTGGCGTGTCCCGCCACAGCCGCATCTTCCCGTACGCGGCGGGCACCTGGAGCGAGTCGGACCGGTAACCGTTCATCTGGAACATCTGGCCCAGCAGGGCGTTCTCCGGCCGGCCACCGTCCGAGGGTGGGCTGAACCTGGGGTCCCGCCACGTGCCGGTCCACGTCAGTGTCGGGTCGATGTGCGCGCTGGCCAGCGTCTCCTTGTAGACGATGACCGACCGCCATGCGGTGTTCGAACCGTCGATGCTGTTGGCGAACCGGGTCTTCCAGAAGATGTCGTTACCGGTGAGGAACGCGGCGTTGACCCCGGCGTCCAGAGCGGACTGGACGTTGGCCCGCTGCTCGTTGGACCAGTACTCGTCGTGGCCGACCGTCATGAACACCTTGTGGTTCTTGATCAG
>DASZXM010001160.1:0-4782 GCA_035546415.1 Pseudonocardiaceae bacterium | reverse complement strand
CCTGCTCTACCTCAGCACCGCGATCAGCGACAACGCCGCGGCGGACGCGCTGTTCGAACTCGTGCCGCCGGCCGAGGTGCAGCAGGCCGTCGCGGATCTGGGTGTCCGGGGTATCGCCGTCCGGCACCTCATGCGCGATCTCGTCGACACGCCCGCCGAGCGGTTCGGGCCGGACGAGGTGCACCTCGCGCACGCGCTGGCGATCAACTCCGGCACGCCCGGCCGCGGCCACGCCGTGCCCCAGTTGGACGTCAGCCGCGCCAACTCCGGCACCGCACGGGCGTTCGTCGACCTGCTCGCGGCACTGTGGACGTCGAACCGGCCGGCGGCGGCGCGGGTGCGGGAATTGTTGTCCGCCACCGTGATCCGCCACCGGCTGGCGCCCGACTTCAGCTCCGACGCCAGCCGGTGGTCGGGCAAGACCGGCACGCTGCTGAACCTGCGCCACGAGGTCGGTGTCGTGGAGCACGCCGACGGCGCCGTGCTCGCCGTCGCCGCGCTCACCGAATCCACGGTGCCCGCGGCGGTCCAACCGGCCGCCGAGGCACTGATGGCGCAGGTCGCCCGCGCACTGCACGACCACCTGCGGTCGCTATGACGGCACGGGCCCGCGGAACGTCGCACGGTACGCGGACGGCGAGACGCCCAGCGTCTCCGGCAGATGCAGCCGCTGCTGGTTGAGCCACTGGATCAGCGACACGCCGGTCTCGTCGCGAAACCGCCTGGTCAGCGTCCGTTTGCGCATGCCGGACCGCCGGGCCAGCTCGTCCAGGTCGACCGGGTGGTCCGATCCCGGCCGCGCCGCCCGCCGACGTGAGCGCGTCGCCGTCGTCGGTACAGCACGTCCGGGTCGAGCCGGATGTGCGGGAACGCCCGGCGGAACGCGGCGGCCGACCGCCAGTGCGTCGTCGCGTGGCGACCATCCAGCAGGCCGGCCGCGGCGAGCGGGCCCCCGGCCGAACCGGCCCGGACGCCCACCGAGCCTGACCGATCCCCGGCGGCAGGGAAACACCGGCTGTGAGTTCCTGACAGTTCCCTGGGAACCCGCCGGGCCACGGCGGAAACCCCGCTGGTCGGCCGGTCGCGCGTCCAGGATGCCCGAAGGTTCGCCCAGGGGCCGGTGATCCGGGTCGGCCAGCCTGGCGGCGTGAGCGAGATCGAAGTACGCGACCTGACCAAACGCTTCGGCGGCACGACCGCCGTGGACGGGCTGACGTTCACCGTCCGGGCGGGAGCGGTCACCGGCTTCCTGGGACCCAACGGCGCCGGCAAGACGACCACCATGCGAATGATGCTCGGCCTGGCCGGGCCGACCAGCGGCACCGTGACCGTGGCCGGCCACCGCTACGCCGACCTGCCCGACCCGATGCGGACGGTCGGGGCCCTGTTGGACGCCGGGGCCGTGCACGGCCGCCGCACCGCCTACCACCACCTGCTGTGCCTGGCGCAGGCCGGTCGCATCCCGAAACGGCGCGTGGCCGAGGTGCTGGGCGCGGTCGGACTGGCCGACGTCGCCGGGCGGCGCGCCGGCACGTTCTCGCTGGGCATGAGCCAGCGGCTGGGCATCGCCGCCGCCCTGCTCGGCGATCCGGCCGTGCTGCTGTTCGACGAACCGGTCAACGGACTGGACCCGGAGGGCATCCGGTGGGTCCGCACGCTGATGCGCCGCCTGGCCGCCGAAGGACGCACCGTCCTGGTGTCCAGCCACCTGATGAGCGAGATGGCCCTGACCGCCGACCACCTCGTGGTCATCGGCCGCGGCCGGCTGATCGCGGACACGTCGGTCGCGAACTTCATCGCCGGGGTGTCCGAGCACGTCGTGCGGGTCCGCAGCCCGCAGGCCCCGCGGTTGCGCGACCTGCTGGCCGGTCATGACGTGACCGTCGCCGGTGCCGACACCCTGGAGGTCGCCGGCACGAACGCCACGGCTGTCGGGGACGTCGCGTGCCGCAACGGAATTCCCCTCACCGAACTGGTCGAGGTCCGTCCGTCGCTTGAGGACGCGTTCATGACGCTGACCGGCGCCGCCGTCGAGTTCACCGGCGCGGAAGGAGCGGTCCGATGAGCCGGCACCCGGGCACCGTCGACGTGCTGCTCTCGGAGTGGACGAAGATCAGGACCCTGCGCTCGACGGCCTACACACTCCTGCTGACCGCCGCGCTGGGCGTGGGGTTCGGCGTGATCTTCGCGCTCGCCGGCGCCCGGAAGTACGCGGGAATGACACCGGCCGACCGGGCGTCGTTCGATCCGACGTCCACCAGCCTGGCCGGCCACCTGGTCGCCCAGTTGGGCATCGGCGTGCTGGGTGTGCTGGTGATCACGTCCGAGCACGCCACCGGCATGATCCGCACCAGCCTGACCGCCGTGCCGTGCCGCGGCCGGCTGCTCGCCGCGAAGGCGCTGGTGTTCGCCGCGGTCTCGTTGACCGTGGGGGAGGCCGTCGGCTTCGGCGCGTTCTTCGTCGGGCAGGCGGTGATCGCCGGCCAGGGCGCCCCGGCCGCCACGCTCGCGCAGCCGCACGTGCTGGGTGCGGTGGTGGGCGCCGGCCTGTACCTGGCCGTGGTGGGACTGCTCGGCGTGGCGGTCGGTGCGCTGGTCAGGGCGACCGCAGGCGCGCTGGCGATCATGGTCACCGTCACCCTGCTGGTGCCCGCGTTCGTCCCCGCCCTGCCGCGGTCGTGGGCGCTGTGGCTGACCGGCTACTGGCCGACCCTGGCCGGTGGCCGCGTCATGAACGTGGTGGCCACGCCGGGCGCGCTGTCACCGTGGGTGGGGTTCGCGGTGTTGTGCGGATCGGTCGCCGTCGTGGGTGCACTCGCGTGGGTGCTGGTCCGGGCGAGGGACGTGTGATGGCCGCCGAACTCCGGCCCCGGGACCTGGTCACGGCCCTCGCCGGCGCCGCGGTGGTGGTCCTGGCCATGGCCGTGACCGCCGCGCTCGGTCTCACTCTCCTGGGCGCGTGTTCTGTGGGCACCACACTGGCGGTGGTGGAGTCGGCCATGGGCGGCTCGGTGACCGTCGACGGCGGTGCGTCGCTCGTCGGGGTCACCGGGGAGATCACGGCGACGCCCCTGGGCGTGACGGTGGTCGGGGCGCTCACGCTGGCCGGCGTCCTGCGCGTCCTCCTGCGCGGCGACCCGTCCGCGTTCGCCGGACGAGTTGCCCTGCTCGGCCTGTTGACCTGGGTGTTCCTGGCCGTGCTCGCCCTGTTCGCGCAGGGCTCGATCGCCACCCCGCTGCCCGTCCCGGCCGGGGCGCGCGGCGCCGGCGCGGTGAGCCACCTGGTGGTGCACGCCAGTCCAGAAGCGGTCGCGTGGCGTGGTCTGCTATGGGTGGCCGTCCTGTTGGCACTGTGCTGCCTGGTGTCCCGGCGGGTGCGGTTGCCGGGTGCGCTGGCGCCGGTCCGGGCGGTCGTGTCCGCGATGGCCACGGTGCTCGTCGCGGCGGCCGGTGTCGCCGTGCTGGTCGGTGTCGTCGCCGCGAGCCGGGTGGGCGGCCGCGTGCTGGGCGCGTTGCTGTTGGGCGCCCCCAACGCCGTGGTCGCGCTGCTGTCGGCGGGCATCGGCGTGCCGTGGTCGGTCGGGGCTCCCGGTGTCCCGTCGGTCTCGCTGCCGGTCGCCGTGCCGGTGGCCGTGGCCGTGGTCCTGCTGCTGGCGACAGGCATCGGCGCCGCCGCCCGGCTGGCGGGCGGGCCGCGGCCGGTGGCCTGCCTCGCCTGCTGGCTCGGCGGTGTGACGGCCGTGGTCCTGCCAGTGGCGGTCGCGCTGTCCGGGTTGTCGGTGCGACTGGGCATGTCGGTACTCGGGTTCGAGTTGGCGCACGTGCGGATCACCGTGCGGGGCAACGCGTTCCTGGCGATCCCGCTCGGCCTGCTCTGCGGCGCGCTGGCCGGTCTGCTCGGCGGTCTGATCGTGTACTGGTACCGCGCACGCCTGCCGCTCGCCCTATCCTCGGACATCCGGGACGAATGTCGAGAAGAGCGGTAGCCGTGGAACCTGTGCGCGCCGACGCCAACCTGCTCGTCGTCGAGGACGACCCCATGTTGCGCGAACTGCTGTCGGCGAGCCTGCGCTTCTCCGGCTTCACGGTGTCGGCCGTCGCCACCGGCGCGGACGCGCTGGACACGGCCGGCAGGCGGTCACCCGACCTGGTCGTCCTCGACGTCATGCTGCCCGACATGGACGGTTTCGAGGTGGTGCGCAGGCTACGGGAGCGGTCACCGCTGGCCCCCGACCGGCGTGCCGGGCACGTGCCCGTGCTGTTCCTGACCGCGAGGGACGCCGCCGAGGACAAGATCACCGGGCTGACCGTCGGCGGCGACGACTACGTCACCAAACCGTTCCGGCTCGACGAGCTGATCGCCCGCATCAAGGCCATCCTGCGGCGCACCAGCGGTGACCCGGACAGCGCGCCGCTGGTCGTCGCCGACCTGGTGCTCGACCCGGTCGCGCACCACGTCACCCGGGCCGGCGAGCCGGTGCGCCTCTCACCGACCGAGTTCACCCTGCTGCACTGCCTGATGACGCACGCCGACCAGGTGCTGTCCAAGACACAGCTGCTGCATCACGTGTGGCACTACGACTTCGGCGGCGACCCGAGCATCGTCGAGTCGTACATCAGCTACCTGCGCCGCAAGGTCGACGCGGTCCAGCCGCGGCTGATCCACACCGTGCGCGGCGTCGGATACGCGCTGCGCGTGCCGCGGCCGTGAGAGCCCCACGGTGGCGGCCCGGCCGGACGTCGCTGCGCGCCCGTGTGGTGCTGGCGACGATCGCCCTGCTG
>DASZXM010001159.1:0-5213 GCA_035546415.1 Pseudonocardiaceae bacterium | reverse complement strand
TGGTTGGGCGGCGAGCACGGCGCCGTCGTCGCCGATCTACTTCGCGCACGCGACGGCCCGGTCGGACTACCTGGGCTGGTCGGCCGCGCCGACCGGCTGGCCCGGCCGGTGACGCTGGAGGAGACCGCGGGTTCCGGCCCGCGGTTTTCTCGGCACCTGTATATGTCTTGACGGATATATACCCGGTTCTGTATGTTCGCGGCATGGACGGCACACTGCACACGGTCGACGGCAGGCAGATGCTGCGCTTCGAACGCCGGCTCCCGCACCCGGTGGCGAAGGTGTGGCGGGCGGTCACATCGCCCGAGGAACTGGCCGGCTGGTTCCCGTGGCACGTCACGATGGACATGCGGGTCGGCGGCAAGATCAGCTTCCGGCACCCCGCCGGGACCGTCACGGCACCCGACGCGGTGATCACCGAACTGGTGCCCGGGTCGGTGTTCGCGTACGACTGGGACGGCGCGGTGCTGCGGTGGCAGCTGACACCGGCGCCGGACGGGTGTTTGCTCGTGTTCACCCACACGTTCGCGTCCCGACCGGCGGCGGCCAAGTTCGCGGCCGGCTGGCACATGTCCCTGGACGCGCTGGACGCGGTGCTGGCCGGGAAGCCGGTCGTCGCGGGTGATTGGGCGGCGCTTAACCGGGGCTACGTGCGGGACTTCGGGCTGCTGGACGGCGTCGTGTCGCTGCGGTTCGAACAGGAGTTGGTGCACCCGGCGGCGAAGGTGTGGTCGGCGTTGGCCCTCGGGGCGGCGGTGGGCGCGATGCCGCCGGAGTCGTGCGTCGTCCCGGCGGTGCCGGCCGGCCCGGTGACGGCGATGGTCGACGGGTCGTCGCTGGAGTACCCGTGGGTGGTCGACGGTGCGCCGGTCGGAACGGTGCGGCTCGCGATCGAACCGCAGGACTTCGGCGTGCGGCTCGTGGTGACGATCGAGTCGGACGAGCCGTTGGCGGCGGCACGCGAGGCGTGGCGGGCGCGGCTGGTGGAGTTCGAACTCGGATTGTGATCCGTTGGCCGCACGATGGCGTGGTGGGTGACCAAGGCCACCGTGACGCACGATGGGCGGTTCAGGCGGGAGGCGGGCCTGGTCCGCCGACGGTAGTGGGCCACAGGCACTGCGCTGCGGCGATCCGGGGTGGGACGGAGGTTTCCGGCCTGCTGGCATGGCGTGGCGAGCGAGGGTGCGACAGTCGTCACCCCGTTGAGCGGTCTCGTCGACAGGTGGCGAAGTGAACCACTTGGCACACTGTGGTGGACCAACCCGCAGCCACCGCCCGAGAGGCCGCCACCCTCATGCCCAACGGCCCCGAAGACCCGACCCGCAGCGGAAGCCCGGACCTCGCGAACCAGCCGACCCGGCGGTCTCCCGACCTCGCCGGGGAGTCGACACGCGGGAGGGACGGCGCCGAGGCGACGACACGCCCGGCCGAGAGTGCGGCGGATTCGCCTGTGCCGCAGGGCCGTTCGGCCGGGGAGCCGGCCGATCCGGCGGCCGATGTCGCTGAGGGGACGACACGCCCGGCCGGGAGTGCGGCGACTTCGCTTCCGTCATCGGGGGATCTCGGTGAGGAGTCGACACGCCCGGCCGGTCTCGCTGAAGGGACGACACGCGCGGCGGATGTCGGCGAGGCGTCGACACGCCGGGCAGGTCGACCCGCGGATGTCGCTGAAGCGACGACACGCGCGGGCGGTCTCGCTGAAGGGACGACACGCCCGAAGATCGGTCTCCCTGAGGCGACGACACGCGCGGGCGATGTCGGCGGGGCGTCGACTCGCGCGGCCGGTCTCGCCGAAGGGACGACACGCCCGGCCGAGAGCGCGGCGACTTCGCTTCCGTCACTGGGGGATCTCGGCGAGGAGTCGACACGCCTGGGCGATCTCCCCGAACCGTCGACGCGCGCGGGTGGTCTCGCTGAAGCGTCGACACGCGCGGGCGATGTCGGCGAGGAGTCGACACGCGCGGGCGGTCTCCCTGAACCGTCGACACGCCCGGGCGGTGGCGCCGACTCGGCGACTCGCCGCCTTCCAACCCAATCCCCTCAAACCCCCACCGCGCCTGAAGAACCCCTCGTCGTCGCCGAGCAACTGGGCCTCCAAGGCCGTCACGGCTGGGTCTACCACGACATCGACCTCCACATCCTCGCGAATTCCCGCATCGCCCTCGCCGGGCCTGCCGGCAGCGGCCGGAGCATGCTCCTGCTCACCCTTGCCGGGCGGGCCCGTCCGACCGCCGGTCGGCTCACCGTCGCCGGTCACACCGCCCGCGCCCACATCCGCCGGTGCGCCGCTGTCGCCCGGGTGACCGGTGCCGCCGAGTTGGACCCCGACCTCCAGGTCGTCGACCACATCCGTGAAACCCGGCTGCTGACCGACAACGACGAACCCCTGGGCATCGATCTCGACCCGACGACTCGGATCGCCGATCTCGCCATCGACGACGCCGTCCTGTTCGCCGTCGCGCTGGCGATGACGAGCCACCCGCGGCTCATCGTCGTCGACGACGTCGACATCGCCGCGTCGCCGGAGCAGCAGCGGCGCATCTGGGACACCCTCGCCACCCTCCCGACAACGGTCATCGCGACCACAGTGGACGGAAGCATCGCCGGCGCGGCCGGGGCGACCGTCGTGCCCATGACCGGAGGTCGCTGATGCGCGCGCTCAGTCTCGCCCGTTTCGAGTTCAAGCGGTTCCACACCCCGCTGCAACGCCTCGCGCTGCTGTTCGTCGTCCTCGTGCCGCTTCTCTACGGCGGCCTCTACCTCTGGTCCAACTGGGACCCCTACGGCCGCCTCAACCAGATCCCCGTCGCCGTCGTCGACGACGACCAACCGGTCACCGTGAACGGCCAGCGCGTCAACGCCGGCGAGCTGTTCGTCGACGAGTTGAAGAAGGACCCCATTTTCGACTGGCACTTCGTCAGCGACGCCGAAGCCCGGCAGGGCGTGAACGACACGCGCTACTACTTCTCCATCTCCGTCCCGAAGGACTTCAGCCGCAAGCTCGCCAGCGGCGCCACCGGCACACCGCAGCGGGCCGGCATGCTCATCACGCTCGACGACGCCAACGGCTACATCGTCGGCAAGATGGCCGAGACCGTCCAGTCCGAACTGCAGAACAAGATCAGCGCGGCCGCCGTCAGCGCCTACTTCGAGTCCGTTTTCGGGAACCTGCAACGGCTTCGTGACGGCATCACGAAAGCCGCCAACGGCGCCACCTCCCTGGACAGTGGGCTGGGTACCGCCCAGCGGGGCAGCGGCAGCCTCGTCACCGGGCTCACGAAGCTCAAGTCCGGCGCCGACCAGCTCGCCCCCGGCGCACAGCAGGTGTCCGACGGCGTGCACCAGATCGCCAGTGTCTTCGTGCCGATCGCGAATGCCATCTCCGCTGCCATACCGACGATCACCCGGACCGCCGCCACCGCCGCCGACGACGCCGCGAGCCTCGCCGGCACCGCCGCCCAGGCGGCCGACACGGTCAGCGGTGACGCCGCTTCCGTCCAGTCGACCGTCACCCAGCTCGGCCAGGACCATCCCGAACTGCGGAGCGACCCCACCTACCAGCGTCTCAAGACCCTCACCGCCCAGGCGGCCACGCTGACCGGCCAGGTCGACACGCGGGCGGCGCAACTGAAGACCGCCACCGCGCGGGTCGCGCAGGCTGCCGACACGCTCAACGCCGACGCCCCGCAACTCCAGGCGCAGGTCAACGGCGCGTCCGCGCAAGTGCAACGGCTCGACGACGGCGCGCGGCAGGTCGCCGCCGGCGCCCGCCAACTCGACACCGGGCTGGGCACCGCCCTGTCCGGCGCACAACAGCTCGACAACGGTATCGGCACACTGCACACCGGCGCCGGGCAACTGGCCCACGGTCTCGCGGACGCCAGGAACGAACTGCCCGTGCTGTCGCCGCAACAGCAGAAGGACAACGCGTCCACCCTCGCGTCACCGGTCGACGTGGCCGTGACGAACCTGCACCCCGCCGTCACCTACGGCCGCGGCCTCACCCCGTTCTTCTTCTCCATCGCCCTGTGGGTGTTCGGCATCACCGGGTTCCTGATCCTGCGGCCGATCTCGCAGCGCGCGCTGGCCAGCCGCGCCCGTTCGCTCACGGTCGCCGTCGCCGGTTGGCTGCCACCGGTCGCCGCGTGCGTGTTCGGCGGGCTGCTGCTCTACGTCGTCGTCGACCTGGGACTGGGGCTCGACCCGGTGCATCCCTGGGAGATGGCGGGGCTGTTGGTGCTCGCCGCCGTCGGGTTCACGTCCATCGCGCACTTCCTGCGGCTGATGCTGGGCGGTGTGGCCAGCGCGATCCTGCTCGTCCTGCTGCTGCTCCAGCTCACCACGTGCGCCGGAACGTATCCGTACGAGACGCTGCCCACGGTCTTCCGGGTGCTGCACCCGCTGCTGCCCATGACCTATCTCGTCGACGCCATGCGCGTCACGATCACCGGCGGCAACGACGCCCACCTGTGGCACGACGTGCTCGTCCTCGCGGCGTTCGCGGTGGTCGCGTTCGCGTTGAGCGTCGTCGCGGTGCGCAGACGCCGCGAGTGGTCGATCAAGGACCTCAAACCGGAGCTGTCCCTTTAGGACTGACTAACCGAAGTGGTCGTCCAGGGCGTCGGCCAGCAGGGCGTCGACCGGCGTGCCGAGTGTGCCGCGCGCCTCGCCGGCCGCCGCCCTGCGCACCAACTGGTCGTGCAGTGCGGCGTCCACGCCGGCCGAGTCGTCCGCGCGCATCATGGGGACATCTGCCTCAACGCGATGCAACCGGCGCAGGCGGGGGTTGTAGAGCGTGGCGTCCGCGGTGAAATACAGCAGCGGCCCCTTGTCCACTGGGCAGGCGAGGATGTCGAGTAACCGTTCGTCCAATGCCATGACGACACTCCTTCCATGGTGGGGCGCTGTGTCGACGGCTGGATCACCAGCGCCAGCAGCGCCACCGCGAAACCGGCCAGGCGCAGGGACAGCGACGGCAGGTCGGCCGGCAGGCTCTCGTGGAACAGCCACGTGCCCAGCACCAGCACGTAACAGCTGCCGGCCACGTTGGACGTCGGGATCACCACCGACGCGCGGCACCGCTGCAACGCCGTCTGGAACAGGGCCATCCCACCCGCCGACGCACCGACGACGAGGTAGACGTACGGCGACACCGGCAGCGCGGCGACGATGCCGGCCGGCGACCGGTGCGTCAACTGCCCGGACAGGCCCTT
>DASZXM010001158.1:0-12134 GCA_035546415.1 Pseudonocardiaceae bacterium | reverse complement strand
GATCCTGCTGGTCGTGCCGCTGCCGATCGAACCGAGGCCGTTGCCGCCCACCGGCGCCGCCTTCGGGCCTGACTGGATACGGTCGGCGTGCCCGCGGATCGACGTGCCGGCCTGTCGCAGATTCGAGGGACTCACATGTGTTACGCCACGACCAGGCACGTCCGTTCCCCTCACTCGATCCGAAGGTGATCCAGACCATAGCGAATCGGGTGTGTGGATATGGGCGAAACGAGAACATTTCCCCGGGGCCCGGAGACGACCGCCAATCGATCTGAATCGGTTCAATCATCGGAAGGACGATGTTCTGGCCGGACGCGGCTGACTCTTGTGACCGGCATCGCGCTCGGCTACCGTCCCGCTGTAACGTTTCAACCATCGCGTGGACGAGGGTGTCCGATGACCTCACGACGTACGGCTCGGCGACTGGTCACCTCCGCGGCAGCCATGGTCCTGGCCCTCGCCTGGGCGTCGGCCGGCCTGCCCCCGCTCGCGACGGCCACACCGGCGACGGTGACCGCCGCCCCCGTCAACCTCACCGTCGAACATCTGCCCGAACCGGTCGACGTGGAGGACCTCACCGCGCCGCTGTTGGGCTGGCAGGTCGGTTCCGGCATGCAGTCCGCCTACGAGGTGCAGGTGGCCACGACCTCCCACGGCGTCTCGCACCCCGATGTGTGGGACTCCGGCAAGGTCGCCTCCACCGAGAACGCGAACGTGCCCTACGCCGGGCCCGCGCTGTCGGCGTCCGACGGCTACTACTGGCGGGTCCGGACCTGGAGCCCGTCCGGGCGGGCGTCGCGCTGGTCGCACGTCAGCCACTTCGGTACCGGGCCGGGCCGCACCTGGCCCGGTGCGACGCCGATCTGGACGACCAACGTCCCTGGGTTGAGCGTCGCGGATTTCACCTACACCGGGACGTTCACCATCGGCGCGACCGCGGCGAGCATCAACTTCCGCGAGCACGACACCGGCAACTTCTACATGTGGCAGTTCCGCACCGACGGCACGCTGAAGGAGCACAAGGACGTCGACGGTTCGTTCACCGTGCTCAACATCGCCACCCTGCCGCTGACCCCGGTGGCCGGCACACCCTACGACTTCAAGATCACCACCAGCGGGACGACGATCTCGACCTGGATCAAGGCGTCGAGCAGCGACACCTGGCTGTCGGCCGGAAGCCTCACCGACTCCACCTTCGCCGCAGGCGGTGTCGGCTTCCGTACCGGCTCGACCGAGTCGTTCACCGCCGACAACCTGGTCCTCACCGACTCCAGCGGCACGGTCCGGTACTCCAACGACTTCGGCAACGCCGCCAACACGGACTTCTCCGGGTGCGGCTCGGTCACCAACGGGGCCCTCAGCGTCGGCAGCAGCAAGAACTGCACCTACGTCGGTAGCGGAACCGGCAACGACAACTGGGCGTTCCTGCGCGGCGACGTGACCCTGCACGCCGGCCCGATCGCCTGGGCGCACCTGTACGTCGCGGCATCGTCGACCGTTCCCGCCCGCCAGTTCGTCGCCAAGACGTCGGTGAACGGATCGGTCGTCGGCGTCGGCCCGTCCCGCCCGGTGGGCAGCGAGACGCGGTACGACGGCTACGACGTGGCCGCACTGCTGCGTCCCGGAGCGGTCAACACGATCAGCGCGCTCGCCTACACCACCAGCGACCAGCGCTACCAAGCACAGCTGATCGTCCGATACGCCAATCGGACCACGCAGACGTTCAGCACCGGGCCGGCGTGGAAGGCGCTCAACGGCTACTTCGCCCTACCCGACGGTGGCAGCATCGGCACCAGCTACTACACGGCGCCCAAGGAGAACTTCCAGGCCGCCAAGTACCCCTTCGGCTACGACACCCCCCGCTTCGACGATTCGAGTTGGCCCGCCGCGACGCCGCGGCCGGCGTTCACCGACCTGGTCGCCACCCCGGTCGCGAAGGTCCGACAGGTTCTGGAGACCCCCACCAAGGTCGTCGAGTACTCCCCCGGCAACTACTTCATCGACTACGGACGGACCTGGATCGGCGGTGTCTCCCTCGATCTGACCGGCACCGCGGGCCAGGTGGTGGACATCCGCTACGGCCAGGTCACCTCGTCGACCGACACCGTCAAATACGCCACGTCCGCCGGCAACGACTACGAGGACCGATGGACGCTGCGCGCCGGGCCCAACCCGCTGCAGACGTGGGGGCCACGCGTGTTCCGGTACGTCAACGTCCTCAACGCACCGACCGGCCTGGGCCGATCGGACTTCCGGGCCGACGCGTACATCTACCCCTTCGACACCGGACTGAACCAGTTCGACTCGGCCAGCACCAACCTCGACCAGGTCTGGCAGCTCAGCAAGAACACCATCCAGTCCCTGAACCTGAACGGGTTCGTCGACTCCTACGAACGCGAGCGCGGGTTCTACGAGGCCGACGACTACATCCAGCAGATGTCCAATCTGTACACCGGCGGCGACCCGACCCTGGGCACCTACTCCACGTTGTACCTGGTGGCCAACCGCACCTGGCCGACCGAGTGGCCCTTCTACGTCATCCTCTCGCTGCACGACACCTACCTGGCCAGCGGGGACATCTCCACTCTCGCCCAGGCCTACACCGCCCTGCAGGGCAAGCTGCCGGACAAGTGGTACGACCCGGCCACCGGCCTGATCCACAAGACCACCGGAACCAGCTGCAGCAGTTCGACCGACTGCGACATCGTCGACTGGCCCGCGGGCGACCGCGACGGCTACCAGTTCAGCGGCTACAACACCGTCGTCAACGCCATCAGCTACCGCGCCTACGCCGACATGGCCGACATCGCCACGGCCCTGGGCAGGACGGCGGACGCGGCGACCTACACCGCCAAGGCGACCTCGATCAGGAACGCCCTCAACACGATCATGTGGGACCCGGCCAAGGGCGCCTACAGCGACGGCAGCACCGACGGTTCCACCCGTATCGCGCACTGGGCGGTGCAGGCCAGCGCGTTCGCGGTCGCGATGGGTGTCGCCACTCCCGACCGCGCGGCGGCCGCGGCCACCTACCTCGACACGCGCGGCATGGCCTGCAGCGTCTACTGCGCCGACTTCATGCTCCAGGCCGCCTACACGGGCGACAACGCGGCCGTCGGCGACGGGTTCCTGACGTCCACGTCCGCACACAGCTGGATGGCCATGATCGACCAGGGCGCGGGCGCCACCATGGAGGCCTGGAACCCCACCGACAAGCCGAACCTGACGTACTCCCACCCCTGGTCCTCCAGCCCGGCATCGGACATCCCGCAATACCTGTTCGGCATCAACCCGACATCGCCGGGCTACGACACGTTCACGGTCAAGCCGCAGTCGGACCCGTCCGTCCCCTGGGCGCACATCACCGTGCCCACACCCAAGGGCAGCGTCGGCGCCGCGTACGACCTCGTCGCCGGCCACACCGACGTCGGCACGTACGTCCCGCCCAACAGCACGGCGACGGTGTACGTCCGCGGCGGCGACCCGAACGCCAGGTCCGTCTACGTCGACGGCGTCCGCACGCCGGCCGTGTACGACAACGGCTATCTACGGGTCGACCACGTGACACCCGGCTGCCACGTGCTCACCACGAACGCCACCGGCCGCGCCTACCGGGACAGCCACCTGACCGCGGTCTGCCCCGGCACCTACCGCCCGCACGGAGGCGGGTGAGCCGCCTCTGATCGCACGGCCGGCTACTCACCCGTGACCGGTTCGAACGCGGGTGTGCCCAACGACCGGAGCGCCGGTATCACGTCGGACGCGAACAGCGTCATGCTGCGGACCGTGCGTTCGTGGGTGATGTCGCCCGGCGCGAACAAGCCGATCAGCTGGCCGAAGCCGAGTTCGTCGTACAGTTCACGCAGGCGGGCCGTCACCGTGTCCGGACTGCCGACCACCGCGTACCCCTCGCCGAGCAGTTCCTCGTAGGACAGTTCGGCGAACGGCTTCATCCCGGCCAACAGCAGGCCACGCAGTGACGACAGCGACAGGTAGCCTGGCGGGAAGACGATCTCCGAGCCCTGCTTGAGGCCCTTCCGGAACAGCCACATCAGATGTTGCCGGGCTTCCCGCTGCGCCTGCTCGTCGGTCTCGGCGACGTAGATCGGGATCGACAGCGCCAGCCGGTCCGGGGCCGGTGTGCGCCCGAGTTCCCGGCACGCCTGCCGGTACCCGTCGAACCAACGCCGGACCACCCGGGTGGGCGCGTAGACCGACATGTACGTGTAGTCGTGCTCGGCGACGAACTTCATGGTCTCCGTGCTGCCCGATCCCGGGATGTAGATCGGCGGGTGCGGTCGCTGCAACGGTCGGGGCCACAGATTGACGTAGCGGTACTCGTAGTTCGGGCTGATCCACTGGAACATCTCGTCCGATGTCCACGCCTTGACGATCAGGTCGTGTGCCTCGGTGAACCGGGCACGGGAACGGGTGGGGTTGACGCTGTGCGCGAAGTACTCCCAGCCGATGCCGCGGACGAAGCCGGACACGACCCGTCCGTTGGTGAGATGGTCGAGCATGGCGATCTCCTCGGCCACCCGAAGCGGGTTGCCGCGGATGCCGATCGCGTTGCCGAGCACCATGATCGCCGCCGTTTCGGTGCGCCGGGCCAACGCGGCGGCCATGATGTTGGGCGAGGGCATCAGCCCGTAGGCGCTCTGGTGGTGTTCGTTGACCGCGATCCCGTCGAAGCCGACCTGTTCGGCGTATTCCAGTTCGTCCAGGTAGCGGTGGTACAGCTGGTTGCCCACTTCGCGGTCGAAGAACCGGCTGGGAAAGGTCAGCGACGGTGACCGGTGACTGGTGTCGAAGTCGTCGGGCAGATACGGATAGGGCATCAGATGGAAGAAGACGAATTTCATCGGCGCGCTCCGGCGGATCGGGCATCGGCCAGGAACGCCGTGACGACGTCGGCGAACTCGGCCGGGCGTTCCTGGTACATGGCGTGACCGCAGTTCTCGACGACCGTGAACCGGGCGTCGGGGATCCGTTCGGCGTACCGCTTGCCGTGCGCGATGGGCACGAGCCGGTCGTCGGCGGCCCACGCGACCAGTGTGGCGGCGGTGATCCGGTGCAGCCTGCGCTCCAGCTTCGGGTTGCTCAGGAACGGCGTCCAGGAGAACCGGGCGAGCGCGGCGAGGTCACGACCGGCCGCCAGCACGGCGTCGATGTCCGGGTCTGCGGGGAGGGCGGCGGCGGCCTTGGCCGGATCGTGGAACAGCGTGTCGGCCAGTTCTGTCGGTGTGAGGAAGAACAGGTCGGTGACCGGGTGGTCGGGCAGTCGCAACCCGACGGCGCCGAGCAGCACCAGCGGACCGATCGCCTGCGGCGCGGCAACCGCCAGTTCGGCGGCGACCCAGCCACCGAACGACGCCCCCACCACACAGGGCCGTTCCAGCCCGAGCCGCTCGATGACGTCCAGGTAGTGGAAGACGAGATCGTCGACGGCCTCCACGTCGGCCAGGTCGTCGGAACCGCCGAAGCCCGGATGGTCGGGCGCGAAGACCTCGAACCGGCGGGCCAGCATTTCGTGGAACTCCAGCCAGTGTCCCGCCCCTCCGGCCGCGTGCAGGAACAGCAGCGGAGTGCCGGTGCCACCGCGCAACAGGTGCACTCGGCCGCCGGGGAATTGCAGGTACTCCTCAACACATTCGACCGCACCTGTCATCGGAACCTCCTGTCCACCAGGCATGGCTCCTCGACGTTAGAAGACCATCCAGCCGAAGACGACCCGTCTTTCACACGACTGAAGGTTTTCGAAATTCCGGTTACGGCGTCGAGTACACGCCGGCGTCGATGTCCTCGACCAGAGTGGGACCGGTCGGCGTCCAACCGAGCAATTCCCGCGTGACGATGCTGGTCGCCGAGATGTCGATGCCGAAGAACGTGGCCATGAAACCGAAATGGGCGTCGATGTCGTCCGGGTCGATGGAGGTGACGGGCAGTCCGAGCGCCCGACCGAGCGCCTCGGCGATCTTCCGGGTCGGGACACCTTCTTCGGCGACCGCGTGCAACAGGGCGCCGGCCGGTGCCTTCTCCAGGCCGAGCGCGACCAGGCGAGCGGCGTCGCTGCGGTGCACGGCCGACCACCGGTTGGTCCCTACGCCCGGATAACCGGACACGCCCTTCTCGCGCGCGATGGCGGCGAGACGACCGATGAACCCGCGGTTACCGGCACCGTGCACGGTCGGCGCGAAACGCACGCCAGCCACCCGTACGCCCCGCGCCACGAACTCCAACGCCAGGTTCTCGCTGCCGCCGCGCGGCGAGTCCGGACCGTGGAACGGGGACGGGTCGGCTTCGGTGGCCGGCCGGCCACGCACCAGGAAGCCGAGGGCCGAGGCGACCAGGAACGGCTGTCCGGTGCCGGTCAGCGCCTCGCCGATGGTCTGGACGGCACCCCGCTCGGCCGCGTTCATCGCGGCCATGTCGGACGAGACCTGCTTGCTGGCCAGGTGGACGACCGCCTCGGCGTCCTCCGCACCCGCGCGGATACCGTCCAGGTCGTCCAGGTCGCCGCGGCGGATCCGGGCGCCCTTGGCCTCGATGGCCGCAGCGGAGGCGTCCGATCGGGCCAGTCCGATGACGTCGTGGCCGGCGGCGAGCAGTTCGTCGAGCACGGCGGAGCCGATCCAGCCGGAGGCTCCGGTGACGAAAACACGCATGGCTGGCTCCCCTCTGGGGGCGCCGCGACGGCGCCCACTGATTGCACTTGGTGCAGTCACGTTACCACGGCGACTGCACTTGGTGCAGTCAGTTAGGCTGTGGGGGTGGCCCGATGGGAACCGGACGGGATCGGCCGCCTCCAGGCGGCCGCCCTCGAACTGTTCGCCGAGCAGGGCTACGAGCGCACGACGATCGCCGAGATCGCGCAGCGCGCGGGACTCACGAAGCGGAGCTTCTTCAACCACTTCGCCGACAAGCGGGAGGTGCTGTTCGGTCCGGGCTCCGAGGCGCAGCGGGAGATCGTCACCCGGCAGATCGCCGCATGTCCCGACGAGCTACCCCCGCTGGACGCCGTCGTGCGCGGCCTGCAAGCCGCCGCGGACGCGATGTTCGAGGACCGTCACGCCGCGGTGCGGCGCCGCAGCGAGATCATCGCGGCCAATCCGGAGTTGCAGGAGCGCGAACTGCGCAAGCGGGCCACACTCACCGACGCCATCGCGGCCACCCTCCGGACACGCGGTATCGACGCCGACACGGCACTCCTCACGGCCCGCGCCGGTGTCCTCGTGCAGCAGACGGCAATGCAGCGGTGGACGCAATCGTCCGACAATGGCCGCCTACGAGATCTCCTCGCCGACGCCCTACTGTCGCTGCGCACCATCGCCGCCGAAGGCGACCGAACAGCGCCGACCCGCTCCCGCGAACACTGACCCGCCGAACCCAGTGACTGCCGGACCCAAACACACGAAGGTGAAGGCGTTCGGGCAACCCCTGATGGTCGGGTGGAACTGTGGGCGCTACGGGACGGGTGGGCGGTCTTCCCCGACCTCTACGCCGCACACCGGCGCTGGCTGTGGATCGGCGCTCTCGGGTGCGTGCTGTTCGTCGGGTCGGCGTCGATACCGCGGTTCGGCTCACGCGGTGTCGGTACCGCGGTTCTGCTGCTGGTTGTCGCGCGGATCGCCGATGGCCGGACCACCAGCCGCGCCAAGCGACTGAAGGACCAGATCAACCTCGACGCTGTCACACGGGCCGGCGGTGTGGATTCGATCAAGTGGGCAACGAGCACGGGTGGCCGCTACGCCCAGACGGCGGGCGAAATGAACATCCCGCTCAACGCGCTCGGCCGCACCGATCCGGTGATCTCCGCGAAGTCGGTGGCCTCCGCGACGGTGCTGCCCCGCCGCCTGCACGCGGTCGCCGACATCGAACTCGACCGCGGCGACCGGGTGTCCTACCGCGTGTGAGCCTGCGGGCCCCTGCCCGGTTGACCGACACGATCACAGGACTGCCCGGCGACCGGTGCACCGTGTCGTGACTCATCGGCCGACGACCGACCTGACGACGTCCGTCACGTCGTGCGGTCCGGCAACGGGCGCCCGCGCCGCGCCTGGCGCAGCCGCGCCAGCCACCATGCCACGGCGCCGAGCACGATGAACAGCACGCCGACCTCGGCTCGGTGACGTACGAGCGTGCGGCGGCTGTAGGTGACGATGTCGGCGTCAGTGTGACGCGGTGCCGGAAGCGGAGTGGTGGCCAGCTGGTCGAGTGCACGGCGCAGTGCCTCGTGTTCCTCACTGTCCGGCATGGCCCACGCCTCACTTCGGTCTAGCGCAGGTCAACAAGGCTGGTGCGCAGCGTCGCGAGCGCCTTATGGGTTTGGCTGGCGACAGTACCAGGTGAGACACACAAGATGGCAGCAGTCCGGTCGATGGACAGATCCGCCCAGAAGCGCAACACGACCACCGCGCGTTGTCGCGGCGGCAGGCGCCCCAACTCGGCCAACAGCGGTATCCGGACGTCAACGCTGTCATCGAGTTCTCGCTGTCGGTCGGGAGGATCGCTCTGCAAGATTTCGCGGCGCCATCGGAGCCGCCGACGCACCGACAGGAACGAGCGGACCAGCACTGTCCAGGTGTAGCCATCGAGTTCGGTCGTGCGTTTCAATCGGGGCCACTGGCGGTACATCACGGCGAACGTGTCCTGTACGAGATCGTCAGCCTCGTACCAGTCCCCACAGAGCATGTACGCCCGCCGTCTTAGTCGCGGCCGTGTCGTGGCCACGTAGGTGGTGAATTCCTTTCTGTGCTCCTCGCGGAACATCTGTTCCCCCTGGCACCAGCGCTACCTGGCATCCGGCGCAGCCGCGCGATCCGCGGCGAGTTGTCGGCGAGCCCAATCCCCAGATGCCAGCACGACCAGGCCAACGTACGCCCACCGACAGCTTCGCGAATTTTGCCCCCGGATTCCGGGCAAGAATCCAGGCCTCTCGCCGCGTGTAGGGAACGGGGTCCTCGCGGCCCCACCCCGTCGACGGATAGGAGTTGTCATTGTGAGATCGACCAGAACCGGTCTTCGTCGGATGTTATCGGTCACCGCGACGCTGGCCGCGGTCACCGCCGGCATGCTGGCCGGCACATCAGCCGCGCAGGCCGCGTCCGGTACACCAGGCGGGCAGCACGCGACGACCAAGGCCACCGCGCCCATGCACACGATCCGGGTAACGAAACTGATCACCACCGCACCGGACCGGACCGGCAAGGTGGCGGTGCAGTTGGCCAACGGGGCGGTGGTCAAGATTCCGGCTGCCGACAGAGAGCGGGTGATGCGCCGTGCCGCTCAGGAAGCCCGGGTCGATCCGAACGGCGTGGTCACCGGTAACTGCGGCTCGTCCTATGTCTATGTGCAGGACAAAGCCAACGACCACCCGGTCCGGATGACCACCGGCTTCACCGTCGTTCTGCCCGCCGTCGCCTACGCCTGGCAGGCTCAGATCACCGGTCCGAACTACAGCTACACGTACGTGTCGTCCGGTGATCTGGCGTTCGACAGCAGTTGGGACGGCTCGCACGACAGCACCCTGGACTACCCGGAGGGCACCTACACGGCCGCGGTTTCCTCCGACTCCTTCGCGGAGTTGATCACGGGGGACATCTGCTTCAGCCTGGCGCCCACGGACACCGAGTATCTGACGTCGCCCGACACGCCGGTTTCCACCTCACTGTCCACCAACGGCCCGATCCAGCCGGCGACAGCAAGCAGGAACGCTGGCTCCGCCATCTCCGCTCTGGATTCGGCGACCGGAGGTAGCAGCCCCGGGGCGGCCGGCAGTTCTGGGCATGTCACGCCGTTCTCGGTGTTCCCGCCGGACACCAGGACCCGTGTCTCGGACACCACGGTTTACCCGTACAGCTCGGTGGCGTTGTTGCTGGTCACACGAGCCAACGGTGCGACCGGCCGGTGTACCGGCTTCTTCTACGCACCCACCATCGTCGCGACCGCGGGACACTGTGTCTACAGTCAAACTCGTGGCTGGGCAACGAAGATTCAGGTCATCCCGGCCAATGACATCGACAGTCTCGGTAACACCGTCACGCCGTTCGGTACCTGCCAGGGAACTACCGGATACACCACTACCGGCTGGGTGTACAACGCCGACCGTCGATACGACTACGGGGCGGTCAAGCTGAACTGCAGTACCGGCAACCAGACCGGGTGGTTCGGCTTGTCCTGGACCGCCGCGTCACTGACCGGCACGCCGGTCACGATCACCGGCTACCCCGGTGACAAGCAACCTCGCGGCTCGATGTGGACCGCGCACGGAGCGATCAACAGCAGCGCCGAGCGGCAGGTCTTCTACACCATCTCGACCGCGCCCGGGCAGAGCGGCGCCCCGGTTTACCGGCCCGGTTGCGGGCAGTACTGCGCGGTAGCGGTGCATGCCTCCGGCAGCACTACGACCAACACGGGCACCCGCATCACCCAGGCCGCGTTCGACAACTACGAGAACTGGAAGTCCTGACCTGTCCGCCCCGCGGTGTACAGTCGACGGCCACAGTGGGATCGGCTGTACACCGCAACCACCTGGAGTCTCCGATGGCGCCACAGAGCCCCTGGGGCTTGGTCCGGGGAGTCGTCCGGACCGAAACGGGTGAGCCGGCCACGGACTGCAGCGTCGGTCCCTACCCTGTGGACGGGGCGGAAGACGTTCCGGACATGGACAGCGGCACGACCGCCGACGGCCGCTACGAGCTGGATCTCCCCCCTGGTACCTACACCATCAAGGCCAACTGTCAAGGTTCTTCAGGCACACCACTGCATGGCGAAGCCACCGAGGTCCGGGTCGCGGCCGGACGAACCGTGACCGCTGACATCGTCGTGGGGGAAGCCAGGAGCGGATGATCGACCGGTCCGGCGATCGTCGAGAAGCACAGCCAAGCGGTTCGGCGTACCTGGCCAGGTCGACGCTGTTGCGCAGTGCCTGCGCGGCCGTCGATCCGGACGGGATCGGTACCAGGTCGGGTACGGCCGACGTGGTGGTTGCCATGGATGTCCTCGCTCGCGCAGCCCGAAGGCCCGTCCGAACCGGCGGTCACAGGGTCGGCGTGGGGTTGACCGCCGATCGCGGGATGCCCGAACTCGTGACTCCCCACTTGCCGAGGATTCTCGCGTAGTCGCCGTCCGCGATCAACTTGTTGACCGCGTCGCTCAGCGCCTTCGCCACCGGTGATCCCTTGGCCGTCACGAACCCCACCGGCGTGGAGCTGAACTGGCCGAGGAACTTCGTGTTCGGCACATGCGTCGCGTCGTACTTCAAGCTCAGCGTGGGCCCGAAGTACACGTCCACCTTCCCGTTGGCCAGTCCCAGCCAGATCGGTGCCGAATCGGCGAACAGCTGCACCGTGTACGGCTTCTTGCCGGCCGCGGCGCACTTTTCGGCACCGGTAGTCAGGATCTGCTGAAACGTGGAGCCCGGACTCGTCGCCACTGTCGACCCGCACAGGTCGGTCAGGTTTCGTACCGTGGTCAGGTCGCTGTCGGCGGCGCCGAGGAACGACTGCCCGTCCGTGAGGTACGTCGCGAAGTCGACGACCTTCTCCCGGGCCGCCGTGACGCCGAAGTTGTCCTGGCCCACGTCGTACTTGCCGTTCCGCACGCCGGGGATGATGGTCGCGAACGTGCCGTTCTGCACGGTCCACGTGATGCCGAGGATCTTCCCCACGGCATTGCGCAGGTCGACGTCCAGGCCGACGTTCTGCCCGTTCACGGTGCCACCGTGCGGCAGCCCGGCCGTTCCCGGTTGCAGGGTCGTGCCCAGGGTGAGCGCTGTCGTCGACCGCGGCAGTTCGGCGCGCAACGCGGCGTCCACCTGGATCGACGACACGACGTCCGCGGTCGGATACGTCACCGACCCGGAGGGCGCCGCCGGGTCGGTGGCGCCGGTGCTCGATGCACACGCGGACGCCAGCATCGCGACGGCGACGACTGACAACCAGAGAACACGCGACCCAGCCACGGATGGTCCTTCCCCTTCTACAGCACTGCGGACAGGAACGCGCGCGCCCTGTCGTGTCGTGGATTGGTGAACACATCGGCCGGGGGCCCCGACTCGACGATCCGGCCACCGTCGAGGAACACGACCGTGTCGGCCACCTCGCGGGCGAAGCCGATCTCGTGGGTCACCACGA
>DASZXM010001157.1:0-3695 GCA_035546415.1 Pseudonocardiaceae bacterium | reverse complement strand
AGCGCCAGCCGTTGATCATGGCGACCAGGCCGCCGACCAAGCTGACCCCGATGGCCGCCGCGGTGGGCCCGTTGTGCGAGACGAGAATGACCATCGCGGCCCAGGCCTGGCTCATCGAGAAGATGATGATCAGAACGGTGAGATAGAACTCGCGACGCCACGCACCTGCGGCGCGCCTGCGATCGATGTCGAGCAGATCGATCCGGCCGTCGGTGTCGATGCGGCGGTCGGTGTCGATGCGGCGGTCGGTGTCGATGCGGCGGTCGGTGTTGGTGCCGGCGTCGAGCAGTTCGGTGGAGGTCATGGGGGTTCCGCTCCTTTGGTGGGATACCTATTTGGTAATCCCAAGCGGGCGATCGGGTTGCGTCAGATGACACAGAACGGCGGATTGGCCGAAAGCCGCCGCGGGCGGTAGACCGGGCGACCTCCCCGAACGGTCGACACGCACGCCAGAAGTCATAGATCAACTCCCGCGTGTCGACTCCCGGAGAGAGGACGATGGCGCGGTTCTCGTGGAACGGTCGACACGCCGACGTACGGCCGAGGGCCACGGGCGTGTCGTCGTTTCGGGGAGTTCGCCGGGACGTGGTGGACTCGTTGGTTGGTCGACACGCGCGGGAGAGGGGCCGGCGGGTTGGGTGTGTCGTCGTTTCGGGCAGTTCGGCGGGGCGTCGTGGTGTCGTTGGGTGGTCGACACGCGCGCGGGTGGGTCGGGCCGGTCGGGCGTGTCGTCGCTTCGGCGGTGCGCGGCGAGGCACGGTGACTTGGGCGAGATCAGGCGAGCACGTGGCGGCCGCCATCCGCTCACCGTGCGATTCGGCGCAGCTCCGCCATGTCGTGGATCACCACGTGGCCCCGTCTCGTGCTGACCAAGCCGCGCTCCCGCAGCGATCGCAGCGCCCTCGCCACCGACTCCCGGGACGTCGCCGCCTCCGCCGCCAACTCGCGCTGCCCCGTCCACAGCGTGATCTCCACCCCGTCACACGTCGGTTTCCCTTGTCGCACCGCGTGATCCAACAGCAACGCGGCGATCCGCTGGGACGTCTGTCCGCCCCCGAACTCGGCCCACTGTCGCCCGGTCTCCCGCAACCGGTTGATCAGGACACCCAACAACACCCACGCGATTCTCGGCTTGTTCTGACACAGCGCCGCGAACCGCGGCCCGGGGATCGTCAGCGTCTCCACCGCGACCAGCGCGCTCAGGGTCGCCGATCGTGGTGCGTCATCCAGTGCCGCCAGTTCGCCGACCACGTCACCGGGGCCGCGTACGCCCGCGACGATCTCCCGCCCGTCCGCGGCCACCTTCGTGACGCGCACGTGGCCGGACAGCACGACCAGCACGTCGTGTGTCTGATCACCTTGGTGGCACAGCACGTCCCCGGCCGCGTGCGTCGTGCGGACGCCGATGCGTCGCACCGCGTCCTGTTCGCCGCTGTTCAACTGGGCCCAGAAGCTGTGCCGGTATGGCGTGACCTCGTCCATCGCCCCGTGCCCCCGTCGGTCCGTCCGTCCAGGCTGCCTCGACAACCCCATGGCGGACAACAGGAACCACCCGAGTGCCGCACGTGTCACGTCCGGTTTCCGCCGCTGCGCCCCGTTGTGCCGGGCGGCGGCGGGAGAGTGCGACCCCGACCAGGACGACGACCATGCCGGCGACTATCCGCACGTTCAGCTGTTCGCGTAGGAACACCGCGCCGAGCAGCACCGACACGACCGGCAGCAGGTAACCGACCGATGTCGCCGTTGTCACACCCTCGTCGGCGATTAGTCGATTGTTCAACACGATGGCAATCCCAGTGCCGGCAATTCCAAGAATTGCGACCGCGACCACCGGGCCGACGCTGATGTGCACGGGCGCCAGGCCGCCGGTGACCGGCAGCGCGACGGCCGCGAGGACGACACCGCCGCTGAGTTGGGACGCCGTCAGCGCCACAGGTGAGATCGTGCCCGTCAGGTGCCTGCCGATGTACGCGTAGCTGATCGCGTAACTGATCGCGGCCAGCAGACAGGCCAGCGCACCCCAACTGGCCAGGCCGGCCGCGTGCCACGGCGCGAAGATCACCAGTGTGCCGGCGAAGCCGAGCAGGAGGCCGCCCACGCGCATCACGCCCAGGTTTCGCTCCGTGCCGATGACCAGTGTGATCAGCAACGCCCACAGTGGCGTTGTGGAGTTCAACACACCGGCTACGCCCGAGTCGACGCTGCGTTCGCCGACCGCGAACAGGGTGAACGGCAGCGCCGCGCCGAAGAGCGCGGGCACGATCATGCGCAGCCACGTCCGGCCGGAGACCGGCAGTTTCTCCTTGGTCAGCACGCACAGCACGATGATCACCGCGGCGCCGAGGGTCAGCCGGATCGCCGCGATCTGCGTCGGCGCGAGCCCGCCGAGCGCGATCTTGATCCACAGGAAGCTCGAACCCCACACCAATGCCAGCGTCACGAACCGAGCCAGGCTGCTCCACGACCGCATCCAGCACCCCCGAAAACCGGGAATCACCACAACTGTGCGGCCGCTGAACCTTAAGTTCAAGCGAAATCTGCTTCGGCACCATTAAGCACGGCTGTAAGGTTCTCGCATGTTGGACGTGCGCAGGCTCAGGGTGCTCCGATCGGTCGTGACCAGCGGGTCCATCAGCGCAGCGGCCGTCAATCTCGGCTACACCGCGTCGGCCGTGAGCCAGCAGCTCGGTGTGCTGGAACGGGAAGCCGGCATCCGGCTGCTGGAGAAGGCCGGCCGCGGCGTCCGGCCCACCGCCGCCGGACGCCTGTTGGCCCGGCACGCCGACGAGATCATGAGCAGGCTGGCCGCCGCCGAGAACGACCTGGCCGACCTGCGCGCCGGCCGTACCGGGCGGCTGCGCGTGCACTACTTCGCCACCGCGGGCGCCGCGCTGGTGCCACCGGCCGTCGCCGCGTTCACCGCCCGCTACCCAGGCGTCCGGCTGGACCTGCGCCTGCACGAACCGGCCTACAGCGCCGACCACGCGGCCACCGGTGACGCCGACATCCAGCTCGTCGTGCTGCGGCCCGGGCACGTGGACGAGCAGTCCGCGAAGGTGCGGCTGATCCACCTGCTCGACGACGTCTACCACGTCGTCCTGCCCAACGGGCACCGCCTGGCCGACCGGCACACCGTGGAACTGACCGACCTGGCTGACGACCCGTGGGTGGACAACGAGTTCCCACCGGGCGTGTGCCGGCAGATCATGCTGGACGCGTTCGCGGCGGCCGGTTTCTCACCGAACTTCGTCGTCGAGTCCGACGACTACCCGACGGCACAAGGGTTCGTGGCGGCCGGGCTGGGCGTCACCATGGTGCCGGGGCTGGGGTTGGGAACCGTGCACTCCGGGGTGGTCGTCAAGCAGTTGGCCAATCCGCGGCCGGTGCGGTCGATCTACGCGGCCGTCGCCGACGGTGTCGCGGACCAGCCCGCCGTCCTGGGCATGGTCGACGCGCTGCGGACGGCAGCGGCCGCCGTGTGAGCTGGGCGCGTGTGAGCCGGGGCGACGTGAGTCAGGCGCGTGTGAGCCGGGAGGCCGTGAATCGGGCGCGGGTCAGTCGAAACGCCGTGAGTCGGGGGCGCTGTGAGTCGGGGCGCCGTGAGTTGGCGCCGTGAGTTGAGGTTGAGGTCAGCCGTGCCGGCCGGCCTTGCCGACCACGGCGACGTTGTCGATCAGCACCGCGCCGTTCTGCTC
>DASZXM010001156.1:0-9337 GCA_035546415.1 Pseudonocardiaceae bacterium | reverse complement strand
AGCGCCAGCGACAGCGTGCGCGGTACGGCCGTCCGGCGGATGTCGGCGCCGGTCATGGCGTACTCGGCGATGTGCGCGACACCGCCGAGCCGCACGGTGACACCGCGGGCCAGCCATTCCATTCGCCGGTTGTCCGCACCGGTGTCGATCACGGCCGTCTCGCCACCCTCGCCGGCCACCGCCATCGGCGATCCAGGCATGCCGTAGACGCCGAACGTCTCCATCTGCAACTCGGGAAACGCCCGGCCCATACCGTCCGCGTCGACCACCGGCAGGCCGGTGCGCGCGCCGACCATGAGCGGGATCATCGAGTTGATGCCACCGCACTCGATCGGCATCGTCGCGGCCGCCCGCCGGCCGAGGCGCGCTTCCAGTGCCCGCAGCGCGGTGACCGGTTCGGTGCCGCTGGGCAGCTTCTCGAACACCACGGTCGGCGCGCCCATCTGCGCGGTCGGGACGACCAGTGCGTCGGCGTCCACCTCGTCCGGGTCCAGGACGGTGACCGGCCCGCACTCCCGGATCGCCTGCCGCACCAGCAGCCGGCCGACATACGGGTCACCGCCACCGCCGGTGCCCAGCACGGCGGCGCCGCGCGCCAGATCGGGCAGTTCGTCCTCGGTGATCGTCCAGGGCATCAGACCTCCACCGGGTCGATGTCGTAGCCGAAGTACCGCGGTCCGGCCAGCCGGATGCCATCCGGTGTGTGCCAGCGCGGGTCGGACGGCGCCGCGATGACCGTGAGCCGCTGGCCGAACCGCAGGCCCTCCGTGGTGACGGCGTCGCCGGACTCACGGTCCAGCGTGCAGATGAGGTCCGGCACGGACGCCACGACCGTCCCGTCCAACTCGGCGACCAGGTGCTCGTTCTGGAAGCGCAGCACCAGTTCGGTGGCCGCGTCACCGTCTATGCCGGCCAGCCGCGCCTCGCCGCGGGCGAAACCGGTCACCGTCCGCCGCGCCACGTCCACGACCTTGCCGGCGAACAGGCGCCTGCCACGCAGCCGGTCGACGACGGCCGTCACCGGGTCGCTGTGCGCGGCGCGCGCGTCCCGCACCAGCCGGCCCAGCTCCGCGCACAGCGACAGCGTGCCGGGCACCAGCGACTCGGTGGCCTGCCGGCCGGTCATCGCGAACGAGCTGATGATCGCTGAGCAGCCCATGTCGATGGTGGCCGAGCGGGCCAGCCGTTCGGCCCACCGGTTGGTGATCGTGTCCAGGATGCCCTTGTTGCCCTTCTCGTCCGCGATCGCCATCGGTGTGGCCTGGATGCCGTACAGCGTCGGCAACACCATCTGAATCTCCGGGAACGCCCGGCCCATGCCGTCGGCGTCGACCAGGGGCAGCCCGAGTTGGGCGGCCGCGACCACCGGGATCAGTGAGTTCACCCCACCGGCCTCGGCGCACGCGATGTGCGTCAGCTCGCGGCCCAGGTAACCGGCCAGTGCGGTTGCCGACAGCCCGACCTGCTCGGCCGACGGCAGCTTCTCCACCATCACCGTCGGCGCGCCCATCATGGCGACGGGCAGCACGACCGCGTCGGCGGGCACTTCGGCCAGCGGGCACAGCGTGACCGGACCGTGCCGACGCACGGCCGACGCGGCCAGCAGCCGGCCGATGTACGGGTCGCCCCCGCCCCCGGTGCCCAGGATCGCCGCGCCGCGTGCGATGTCGTCGAGCACGTCCTCCGTGATCTTCCGCATCATGCCCCCAGTTGCAGGTCGCCGACCGCCTTCACCCGGATCCGGGTCGCATTGCCCGGCAGGTAGGGGATCGGAACCTCGTCGAAGTCCACGATGTCCACACTGGACGGTGCGGCACCCGCCGCGACCGCGCGGTCGACGGCCTCCTGTTTGGCCTCGTCGACGACGGCGTCCCGCTTGCCCGGCTCGACCGCGTACACCCGGTCCACCTCACCGCTGATCTGCGCGATGGCGGCGCCGATGGCGTTGGCCACGGCGTAGTGCTCGGGCCGGTGCACCTCACCGGCGCCCGCCAGGTCGTCCGGCAGCAGGATCGACCCGCCGCCCACGGCGACCACCGGCAGCGGCTCGGCCGACGTGCGCATGCGCTCGACGGCGTCCGCGATGTCCTGCGCGACCCGCTCCAGCGCCTTGCGGACGACGTCGCGGTCCAGGTGCCGGACGCGGTCGGCGTCACCGATGTCGGCGCGGCCCGCGGCCACGGCGATGTCGGTGGCGGTGAGCGTGTCACCGCCGAACACCAGCGCACGGGAGGTCAGCTCGTAGCCGACCGAGTCCGGGCCGACGGCGGTGTCGCGCACCAGGCTGCCGCCGCCCAGGCCGATGGACAGCACGTCGGGCATCCGGAAGTTGGTGCGGATACCGGCGACGCTCACATCCGTGGTGGCCTCGCGCGGGAAACCCTGGTTCAGCACGCCGACATCGGTGGTAGTGCCGCCCACGTCCACCACGGCGCACGTGCCCAGCCCGGACAGCACGGCCGCGCCGCGCATCGAGTTCGTCGGGCCGGACGCGAACGTGGCCACCGGGTAGCGGCGGGCGAAGTCGACGTCCATCAGCGTGCCGTCGTTCTGGCTCAGGTACAACGGCGCGTTGATGCCGGCGCCGGTCACGGACGCGGACAGCCCGTCGACGATGTGCGCCGCCAGTTCGCGCAGCGCGGCGTTGATGATCGTGGCGTTCTCCCGCTCCAGCAGGCCGATCCGGCCGATCTCATGGGACAGCGAGATCGGCACGCCGGGCAGTTCCTCGGCGATGATCTCCGCGGCCCGCGCCTCGAACTCGGCGTTGACCGGCGAGAACACCGACGTGATGGCTACGCTGCGGACACCCGCGCGGCCCATGTCCTCGGCCGCCTTGCGCAGCTCCGACTCCTCCAGTTCGGCGATGTGCCGGCCGTCGAACTCGTGCCCGCCGTGGCACAGGTAGCCGCGCCCGGCCACGGCCGTGACCAGGCGTTGCGGCCAGTCCACCATCGGCGGCAGGGACGCGCCCGCCGGCAGGCTGAGGCGCACGGCGGCCGTCGGGGCCAGCCGCCGTGCCTCCACCAGCGCGTTGATGAAGTGCGTCGTGCCGATCATCACCGCCCGCACGTCGGCGGGGTCGAACGAGCGCTGCTGCTGCAGGCCGTTCACGGCGGCCACGATGCCCGACGTGACGTCCTCGGTCGTGCTCGTCTTCACCGCTGCCAGAACGTCGGTCCCGTCCAGCAGGACGGCGTCGGTGTTCGTGCCGCCGACGTCGATGCCGATCCGCACGGTCACACTCCCCTTTCCCTTGGCGTGTAGCAGAACTCAGGACACCGGCACGGGCCGGGCGTCCAGCGCCCTGCTCGACCCGACACCGCGCACCAGGCCGAGCTTGCCGGCGACCACGTACAGCACGAAGGCCACGACGAGCGAGTTGATACTCGGCAGCCCGACCGTGACGTACTGGCCGACCAGCGCGGCCGCGACCCAGATGACCAGCGTCGCCGGCACCCACATCGGCGCGTCCTGCGGCAGCCGGTCGGCGACGCGGGCCGCCTCCAACTCCGGCCGCCACCGGCACACAATGAAGTATTCGGCGACCATGATCCCGGCGATCGGCGGGAACGCCACGCCGAGGATGGTCAGGAACTCGGTGAACTTGTCCAGGATCCCGGCCGCCGCCAGCACGCTGCCGACCACGCCGATGACGGCCGTGGCGACACCGCGGTTGAGCCTGCGGCCGAACACCGTGCCGACGAAGTTCACCAGGCCCAGACCGGAGGAGTAGAGGTTCCAGTCGTTGATCTTGATGGTGCCGGCGATGACGACCAGGATGCCGATCCACCCGACCGACGACGTGACGATCGTGGTCACGTTGGCCGAGGCGACCGCGTGCGCCAGGAGCACACCGGCCAGACCGATGACGTACTCGCCGATGGTGATGCCGACCAGCGTCTGCTTCACGACGTCACCGATGGTGCGGTTGAACCGCGTCATGTCCGGTGTGATGACGGCGCCGACGATGAATCCGCCCGCGACGACGGTGGTGCCGGCCAGCAGGCTCAGGTGCGGGCCGGGTGCCTGCTGCGCGACGAGCGCGCCGACGTGGTGTCTGGTCAGCTCGCTGATGATCGACCAGCCGACCAGGATCAGGAACGCCGGCACGGTCACGTACGCGGTCCACGTCATGGAGTGGAAGCCGCGCAGCACGACAGCCGTGACGAGCAGGCCGAACAGCAGCGACCAACCCCACTGCGGCAGGCCGCCGACCAGCGCGACCAGGCCCTGCGCGGAGACCGCGGACTGGATGCCGAACCAGCCGATCAGGCTGATGCCGATGGCCAGTCCGATCAGCGCGGAGCCGGCGCGGCCGAAGCCGGTCCAGCGGGACAGCATCGACGTGGACAGGCCCTCCCGCACGCCGATCACGCCGACGAAGATGGCGACGATCTCCAGGATCACGGCGCCGAGGGTGAGTGCGGCGAAGGCCGACCAGAACGTCATGCCGAAACCGAGCGTGGCCCCGAGCAGGAACTGGCTGAGCGCGGAGACCTGGCCGAACCGCTGCACCGCGACCGACCACCAGGAGTAACGGGCGCTCTGCGGCACCCTCGTCAATGCGTAGTCGTCGACGGCGACTGTCGAGGCCATGCGAACCTCCCGGGCTGGGGTGGGTGGTTGCTGGTCTACGGTAGGTGCCGACCCCCCGACCGTCAGTGTGCGAAGTGCACTGACACGCCGGTTCGGCAGTGCTCATCGCCCAGTCGGGGTGTCGGCGAGCGACGGATTCGGTCAGGGCTGTCGACGGGTCGAGCGTCAGTGGCCGCGGCCCAGGACCCGGTCGGCCACGGCGGTGAGCGTGTCGATCTCCTCGTCGCTGAGCAGGTCGACGAAGTGTGCCCGAACGGTGGCCACGTGTCCGGGAGCCGCTGCTTCCACGGCGTGCAAACCCTCGCCGGTCAACCTGATCATTGTCCCCCGGGCGTCGCTGTCGCACTCGTGGCGCACGACCAGACCGCGCCGCTCCATCCTGCGCAGCTGATGCGAGAGACGGCTGCGGTCCCAGTCGACCTGGCGGCCCAGGTCGCGGGCCCGCAGTTCGTGCCCTGGCGCCTCGGACAGCGGAACCAGCAGCTCGTAGTCCGCCGACGACAGGCCGGACACGGTCAGCTGCCGATCGATCGCCCTGTCCAGGCTGCGGCGCATGGCGTAGAAGGCACGCCACATCCGTTCCTCGCGCTCGTCCAACCATCTCGGGCCGTTCACACCGTCACTGTACGGCCGCCGCCAACGAACGCTGACATATCAACATTCGACGACGTATCCTGCGCCGTATGCGAAGTCCCCTGGACGGCATCGTCGTCGTGGCCGTGGAGCAGGCTGTCGCCGCTCCCCTGGCCACCAGGCACCTGGCCGATCTCGGCGCGCGGGTGATCAAGGTCGAGCGGCCCGGTTCCGGTGATTTCGCGCGACACTACGACGGTGCGGTGAACGGATCGTCCAGCCACTTCGTGTGGCTCAACCAGGGCAAGCAGAGCATCGAACTGGACATCGCGTCGGCAGGCGGGCGCCGGGTGCTGGACGCGTTGCTGGACCGGGCCGACGTCGTCGTGCAGAACCTCGCGCCGCGCACCGCCCGCAAGCACGGCCTGTCCGCGGCCACGCTGGTCGAGCGGTACCCGCGGCTGGTGGCGTGCGACATCTCCGGCTACGGCAGGGGCGGCCCGTACTCCGACCGGAAGGCCTACGACCTGCTGATCCAGTGCGAGTCCGGCCTGGTGTCGATCACCGGAACGCCGGACACGCCGGCGAAGTCCGGCATCGCCGTGGCCGACATCGCCGCGGGCATGTACGCGTTCTCCGGCGTGCTCGGCGCGCTGTTCGAGCGGGAGCGGACCGGCGCGGGGCAGGCCGTCGAAGTGTCCATGTTGGACGCTCTGGGCGAGTGGATGGGCTTCCCGTATCTCTACTCGCGCTACGGCGGCCGCGATCCACGGCGGGCCGGCGCCAGCCACGCGACGATCGCGCCGTACGGGCCGTTCGGCACGGCGTCCGGCCAGGTCGTCAACGTGGGCGTGCAGAACGACCGGGAGTGGGTCGCGTTCTGCGACACCGTGTTGCGGCGGCCGGAGCTGACGCGCGACGAGCGGTTCGCCACGAACGCGGCGCGGGTCGCGCACCGCGACGAACTGGACGCGATGGTGGGCGACGTGTTCGGCACGCTGACCGTCGGCGAGGCCGAAGCACGCCTGACCGCGGCCGGTGTCGCGTACGCGCGGCAGCGCACGATGGCCGAGTTCGCCGAACACCCGCAGTTGGCGGCCCGGCAGCGGTGGCGGCGGGTGGACACCGAGAACGGCCCGGTGCAGGGCCTCGTCCCGCCGCTGCTGGGCGATCGGGCACCCAGGCGAGTCCCGGCCGTCGGCGAGCACACCGAGGAGGTGCTCGCCTGGCTGGGACTGGGCCGGTCGAGCGAACCGGGCGTTCCCGATCGTGTGGAAGACGGCGACGGGGGTTGGCGCGGCTGACCCGCTTTGGTTGCCTCGCGGTGGAATGACATCGCGGGAAGGACCAGGTGCCGGTGATGGCGCAGCCGTTCGAGCTACCCGAGTTCTACATGCCCTACCCGGCACGCCTGAACCCGAACCTCGACCGGGCCCGCGCGCACAGCAAGGCCTGGGCCGGCGCGATGGACATGATCGACGTGCCACAGGGTGGCGTCGCGATCTGGGACGAGCGCGATCTCGACTCGCACGACTACGCGCTGCTGTGCGCGTACACGCACCCGGACACGTCCGGTCCCGACCTCGACCTGATCACCGACTGGTACGTGTGGGTGTTCTACTTCGACGACCACTTCCTCCAGCTGTACAAGAAGACCCGCGACATCCCCGGCGCCCGCGCGTACCTGGAGCGGCTGGCGCTGTTCATGCCGGTGGCCGGCGAGATCACCGAACGGCCCGGCAATCCGGTGGAACGCGGCCTGGCCGACCTGTGGACCCGCACCGTGCCGGCGCACTCGGCCGACTGGCGGCGGCGGTTCGCCCGGAGCACGCACAACCTGTTGGACGAGTCGCTGTGGGAACTGGCCAACATCAGCGAGGACCGCCTGGCCAACCCGATCGAGTACATCGAGATGCGCCGCAAGGTCGGCGGCGCGCCGTGGTCGGCCAACCTCGTGGAGCACGCGGTCGGCGCCGAGGTACCCGCGGCGATCGCCGACACCCGGCCGCTGCACGTGCTGCGGGACACGTTCGCCGACGCCGTGCACCTGCGCAACGACCTGTTCTCCTACCAGCGGGAAGTGGAGCAGGAAGGCGAACTGGCCAACAGCGTGCTGGTGTTCGAACGGTTCCTGGGCGGCACGACGCAGGACGCGGCGGACACCGTCAACGACCTGCTCACCTCGCGCCTGCACCAGTTCGAACACACGGCACTGACCGAGGTACCGGCATTGTTCGACCGGCACGCGCTGCACCCGGCCGATCGCACCGCGACCGCGCTGTACGTGAAGGGCCTGCAGGACTGGCAGTCCGGCGGGCACGAGTGGCACCTGCGGTCCAGCAGGTACATGAACAAGGGCGGCACGCTCGCCGAGGGCGTTCTCGGTGGGCCGCACGGCATCGGTACGCAGACGGCCCGGATCGCCTCGTCCCTCGTGGCCACGGCACCGCAGCGGCTGCGCCGGCACGCCCACGTGCCCTACCAGCGCGTCGGACCGACCCCGCTGCCGGAGTTCCGCATGCCGTACCCGCTGCGGCTGTCCCCGCACCTGGAGGGTGCGCGGACCCGCAACGCCGCGTGGGCCGAGCGGATCGGCATCACGGCGGAGAACATCTGGAACCGGCACAAGCTGGACGCGGCGGATCTCGCGCTGTGCGCCGCGGGCATCCACCCGGACGCCACCCGCGACGGCCTTGACCTGTCGACGCAGTGGTTGACGTGGGGCACGTACGCCGACGACTTCTACCCCGCGGTGTTCGGCAGGCGCCGCGACCTGGCCGGGGCGAAGGCGTGCAACGACCGGCTGGCGCTGTTCATGCCGGTCGACCCGGGACCGCTGCCGGTGCCGGTGAACGCGTTGGAACGCGGCCTGGCCGACCTGTGGCCGCGCACGGCGGACCCGATGACCGACGAGTCGCGGCGGCGGTTCCGGGCGGCCGTGGACGCCATGCTGGAAAGTTGGCTGTGGGAGTTGGGCAACCAGGCCGCGTGGCGGGTGCCCGATCCGGTGGACTACGTGGAGATGCGACGGCGGACGTTCGGGTCCGAGCTCACGTCGTGCCTGGCCCGGCTGGCGCAACTGCGGGCCGTGCCGCCGGAGATCCTGCGCAGCACGCCGGTCACGGCGATGGAGCACGCGGCGATGGACTACGCGGGCCTGCTCAACGACATCGTGTCCTACCAGAAGGAGATCCAGTTCGAGGGTGAGATCCACAACGGAGTGTTGGTGGTGCGGGACTTCCTCGGCTGCGACCGGGACCGCGCCGTCGAGGTGGTGAACGACCTGATGACGGCCCGGCTGCGCCAGTTCGAGCACGTCGTGTCGGTCGACCTGCCGGCGCTGTGCGCGAACTTCGGGTTGGACGAGGCGGCCCGCTCGGCGCTGGAGCGGTACGCCGGCAGCCTCCAGGACTGGATGGCCGGCATCCTGAACTGGCACCGGTCGGTCGCGCGCTACGACGAGACCGAACTACGCCGTCACCCGGTGGCACCGACCCTCCGGTTCGCCGCACCGACCGGCCTGGGCACATCGGCGACCCGACCCGACCTGATCATCGGCCCACCGCAACCCGCCCGGGCGAGCCACCCGGTCCAGGACCGGCAGGCTACCCGGTGACCCGCCACGACCGCGGCTCGCGCGGCACGGCCGCGGCGGGATGGCCGGTGGCGGCGCGTGCCACCGGCCACGTACCAAGGACGTGTCGTCACCACGGTTGGTTCGGGTACGTCGCGGCCTCTCGCACGTACCAGTCCGCCGTCGCCGGCGTGAGCAGCCTCTCCCGCCGCAGGCTGCGCACCGCCCGTCGAACGCACGACACGTACGTCTGCCGCGTCACCCGCGTGCCGTCGCGGACCAGACCCAGGTGGCGCCACACCTCGTCGATCGTCGGCACTGTGTCCCGCACGCCGTCACCGTTGACGTCGACCAGCGCGCCCTGGCTGTCGACCACCTCCTCCGTCGTGCCGTCGAAGGGCAGGTAGCCGGTCTGGGACGCGGCGCCGGCCGGGGCGGGCCACGGGTAGCGGTACCCGGTCGGGCACGCCGTCGCCGGCAGGCGGACCTGGTCGGCCGGGTTCGTGTCACCGGGTGGGCCGGTGACGCTCGGCGGCGGCGGTGTGCCCCTCGTGACCCAGTCCTGCAACACCGGGACCGCCGCCTGCACCA
>DASZXM010001155.1:0-1616 GCA_035546415.1 Pseudonocardiaceae bacterium | reverse complement strand
CCTGCCTGGTAGACGGCGAATCCGGCCGTCGCCACGGCCAGCAGGATGGTGTTGACCTGGCCACCGATGCCGCCGGCCAGCCGGCGCACGGTGCTGTTCACCGACGCCGACACCGCCGCGACGTCCGCCGGCACCCCCTCGGTGGCCACCGCGCTGCCCGCCTGCAGAGCGGTCCCGGCGCCCACGCCCAGCACGAGCGTGCCGACCGCGACCAACGGCACGCCACCGTGCACGAACGCCAGCAGCACGAGCCCCGCGGCGACGAACAGCAGACCGCCCGCGAACACCAGCCGGGCCGGCACCTGCCGGCTCACCCACCCGGCCACCGGCCCGCCGACCATCTGACCCACCGCCAGCGGCAACATCGCCAGGCCGACCACGGCGCTGTGCGCGGCCAGCCCGTAGCCGGTGCGCCCGGGGTCGACACGCGCGAAGTGCGGGATCAGCAGGTAGCTGCCGAACAGCGCCCAGCCCAGACCGATCGTGGCCAGGTTGGCCGCGGCAACGCTTCGGGTGCGCAGCACACCCAGGTCCACCAGCGGATCCTCGGACCGCCGCTCGTGCCGGACCCACAGCGCGGCGCCCACGACCGCCACGACCAGCAGGCCGATGGTCAGCGGCGAACGCCATCCCGCGGACACCACCACGGTGACACCGGCCAACAGCGCGATCGCCGATACGCCCAGCACAACGGTGCCGAGCAGGTCGAACCGGCCGCCGGCCCGTTCGGTCCGGTCCGACACGCAGCGCAGCACCAGCACGGCGGCCAGTGCCACGAGTCCCGCGCCGACGGCGAATATCGCGCGCCACGTCACGTACTGCGCCAGCAGTCCACCGCCCACGAAACCGATCGCCGTGCCGGTGCCGAACGCCCCGGACAACAAGGAGATCACGGCGTTGGCGCGGCCCTTCGGCACCGTCTGCCTGGCCAGGGCCAGCGCCAGCGGGTACACGGCACCGCCCGCGCCCTGCAGCGCTCGGAAACACAGCAGGACGACCAGGTTGGGCGACAGCGCGGCGCCGACCGACGCGAGCGCGAAGACGGCCAGCCCGATCAGCAGCATGCGGCGCCTGCCGTAGAGGTCCGCGAGCCGGCCCAGCGCGGGCGTGGCGACGGTGGCGACGATCAGGTAGACGGTCACCAGCCACGACGCCCACTCGTCGGTGCCGTGCAACGACTGCTCGACGTCGTGCACGGCCGGCACGATCGACGTCTGCTGCACGGCGAACGCGATCACCGCGACGACCAGCGTGGCCCCGGCCGCACCGGTGTGTTCCCGGGAAGCGGCGTCGACGGCCATGGTCGACGAGTACCCGGGTTTGCGCCGGACCAATCCGGACCGTCAGGTTTGGGCGTGCGCACCGGGGTACTCACCCGCCAAGCGATACGGCCGGCGGTGGTCGTGCCGCACGGACCATGCGGGAGTGTTCATGGCTGCCACCACAGACCAGTTCGTCACCGAGCGGATGAGACGGTTTCGGCTGCCACCGACGCCGTTCCGGCTGCCCGGTGTGTACCGACCGCAGGCCGACACGCACCTGTTGGCCTCGGTGGTGGCCGGCACAGTCACGCGGTCGACGGGGCGGGTGCTCGACATCTGCACCGGCACCGGAGC
>DASZXM010001154.1:0-3348 GCA_035546415.1 Pseudonocardiaceae bacterium | reverse complement strand
CAGGGCGAAACCGGTGGACGGCGGTTTCCGGTTCACCGGACGGTGGAGCTTCTCCTCCGGGTGCGACCACGCCACCTGGGTGTTCGTCGGCGGGCTCGTGCTCGGCGACGACGGCGCTCCGGTCGACTACCGCACCTTCCTGGTGCCCCGTGCCGACTACACCATCGACGACGTGTGGGACACCGTCGGCCTGCGCGGCACCGGCAGCAACGACATCGTCGTCGACGACGTGTTCGTGCCCGAACACCACACGCTGAGCTTTACCGACATGGCCCGGTGCCAGTGCCCCGGCCAGGAGGTGAACCACGGACCGCTCTACCGGCTGCCGTTCGGCTCGATCTTCACCTACACCATCACGACGCCGATCATCGGCATGGCCGCGGGCGCGTACGAGGCGCACGTCGAGCACCAGCGCGAGCGGATCCGCGTGTACGGCAACGAGAAGGCCAAGGACGACCCGTTCGGCAAGGTGCGCATCGCGACGGCCGCCAGCGACATCGACGCCGCGTGGCTCCAGTTGTCGCACAACATCGGCGAGGAGTACGCGCTGGCCACGGCCGGTGCGAAGATCCCGATGTCACTGCGGCTGCGGGTGCGCCGGGACCAGGTGCTGGCCACCGGCCGCGCGATCGCAGCGGTCGACCTGCTGTTCGAGAACTCCGGCGGGCGGGCGCTGAAGGTGGGCACGCCGATCCAGCGGTTCTGGCGGGACGCGCACGCCGGGCGCGTGCACGCCGCCAACGACCCGGAGCGGGCCCTGAAGATGTTCGGTGACGGCGAGTTCGGCGACAAAGTCGCGGACGCGATGCTATGAGCGACACTGTGACCGTTGACGCCGGCCGGTTCGCGGACGTGGCGGACGGCATCCGGCTGCACTACCACGACGTCGGTGAAGGCGATGCCGTCGTGCTGTTGCACGGCGGTGGGCCGGGCGCGTCGGGCTGGAGCAACTTCGGGCGCAACGTGCCGGTGTTCGCGGGCGCGTTCCGCACGGTCGTCCCTGACCAGCCCGGCTTCGGCCGGTCGACGAAGCTCACCGAGCACCCGCAGTACTTCTCGCACAGCGCCGCGGCCCTGCTGGGGCTGTTGGATCACCTGGGCATCGAGCGGGCGCACCTGGTCGGTAACTCGCTCGGCGGAGGCACGGCCGTCCGGTTCGCGCTGGACCACCCGGACCGGGCCGGACGGCTCGTGCTGATGGCGCCCGGCGGGCTCGGGCTGAACGTGTTCGCGCCCGACCCGACCGAGGGTGTGAAGGCCCTGGGGCGCTTTGGTGCCGGCCCGTCCCGGGAGCGGATGGCGACCTTCCTGCGGACGCTGGTGTACGACCAGTCACTGGTCACCGATGAGCTGATCGACGAACGTCTCGCCGTGGCGAGCGAGCCGGAGTCGCTGGCCGCGATGGGCGCGATGGGCAAGTCGTTCATGACCGACCCCGAGGGCGGCATGCTGTGGCGGGACGCCTACCGCCTGCGGCAGCGGGTGCTGCTGGTGTGGGGCCGGGAGGACCGGGTCAACCCGGTGGACGGGGCGCTGGTGGCGTTGAAGGTGATCCCGCGGGCGCAGCTGCACGTGTTCGGCCGGTGCGGGCACTGGGCGCAGCTGGAGCGGTTCGCCGAGTTCAACCGGTTGACCCTCGATTTCCTGAAGGATGCGTGATGGGTATTCGCTCGCTCGGCTACCTGCGGATCGAAGCCACGGACATGCCGAAGTGGCGGGAGTTCGGCCTGAAGGTCCTCGGCATGGTCGAGGGCAAGGGCGCCGACCCCGACGCGTTGTACCTGCGGATGGACGAGTTCCCGGCGCGGCTGGTGATCGTGCCCGGCGATCGGGACGGCCTGGCCGCCGCCGGTTGGGAGACGGCCAACGCCGCGGACCTGGACGAGGTGCGCCGTTCGCTGGACGCCGCCGGTGTCGCCTACAAGGAGGGCACGGCCGAGCAACTCGCCGACCGCCGCGTCGACGAGCTGATCTCGTTCGTCGACCCGTCCGGCAACCCGCTGGAGGTCTTCCACGGCGCGGCGTTGGAGCACCGGCGGGTGGTCAGCCCGTACGGGCACAAGTTCGTCACCGGCGACCAGGGCCTCGGCCATGTCGTGCTGTCCACCAAGGACGACGAGGCGGCGCTGCGCTTCTACCGCGACGTGCTGGGCTTCCGGCTGCGCGACTCGATGCGCCTGCCGCCGCAGCTGGTCGGCCGGCCGGTGGACGGCCCGCCCGCGTGGCTGCGGTTCTTCGGCTGCAACCCACGCCACCACAGTCTGGCGTTCCTGCCGATGCCGACGCCGAGCGGGATCGTGCACCTCATGGTCGAGGTGGCCGAGACCGACGACGTCGGACTGTGCCTGGACCGCGCGCTGCGGCGGAAGGTGCCGATGTCGGCCACGCTCGGGCGGCACGTCAACGACCTGATGCTGTCGTTCTACATGAAGACCCCCGGCGGCTTCGACGTCGAGTTCGGCACCGAGGGCCGGCAGGTCGACGACGAGTCGTGGATCGCCCGGGAGAGCACGGCGGTGAGCCTGTGGGGCCACGACTTCTCCGTCGGCCAGCGGTGACGGCGTCATGACGGTGGCGGTGTCATGACGGCGGTGGTGTCGGGGATGTTTCGGCAGGTGCTCGGGCACTTCTGCACGGGAATCACCGTCGTCACGGCAATGGGCGCTTCGGGGCCGGTCGGCTTCGCGTGCCAGTCGTTCGCGGCGCTGTCACTGGACCCGCCGCTGGTCCTGTTCTGTCCGGCGCGCACGAGCCGCACGTGGCCGGTGATCGAGTCGGTGGGCCGGTTCTGCGTGAACGTGCTGGCCCACGACCAACAGGACGTCAGCACGGTGTTCGGCCGCGGCGGACCGGACAAGTTCGCGTCGGTGCGGTGGCAGGAGTCGCCCGGCGGGTCCCCGCTGTTGGCGGGGGTGTTGGCGTGGCTGGACTGCACGGTCGAAACGGTCCACGAGGCCGGTGACCACTACGTGGTGATCGGCCGGGTCGTCGAACTGTGCGAACCGGGCGTCGGGCGGCCGCTGCTGTACTTCAAGGGTGGCTACACGGTGACCGAGCCCGCACCGGTCGTGCCGCTCGGGTGGCCGCTGGAGGGCGACTGGATTTAGGGCCGCATCGGTTTCGATGGCTGGGCGCGTTGCGTAGGCGGCTGGCTGTTGGGGGTCCGGTTTTGCTGGCTGGGCGCGTTGGGGGCCGGGCGCGTCGGGGGCTGGGCGCGTTGCGTGGGGCGGGTCTCTGTTGCGACCGATCAGAGTTTCTCCCCGCCGTCCCGATCTCGCATTGTCTTACGTTCGCGGCGCCGCCTCAAGGGCGCTCCTTCGTCGCGTCGCTGCGCGATCGCCTGCGGCG
>DASZXM010001153.1:0-7931 GCA_035546415.1 Pseudonocardiaceae bacterium | reverse complement strand
GTCTTGACCGACCCGGTGCCGCTGCTCGCGGCCGTGGCCTGCAGCGTGATGGCCGATCCCGGCGTGAAGATCTCACCGGCCGTGGGGCTGGTGATGGACACCGTCGGCGGCTGTTGCGTCGGCGGTGTCGAGCCGTTGCACGCGGTGCCGTTGAGGGTGAACGCCGTCGGGTTGGTGTTCGTGCCGCTGTAGGTGAAGTTCGCACCGACCTGCGTGGACTGGCCGGTGCCCAGCGTGCCGTTCCAGTTGGCGTTGGTGACGGTGACCTGGGCGCCGCTCTGTGTCCACGTGCCGTTCCAGCCGGACTGCACCTTCTGGTTGCCCGAATACGAGTACTGCAGGGTCCAGTTGCTGATCGACGGCCCGTTGTTGGTGATCGTGATGGACACCCCGAAGCCGCTGCCCCAGTCGCTGGTCACCGAGTAGTTGACCTGGCAGGACGGGGTGGTGGCGGCCGGTTTCGCGGCCGGTGCGGTCGGCTGGCCCGCTGCTGACGCGTCACCGCCGAAGGTCACCACGGCCGCGACACAAGCCAGGCAGGACAGCAGCACGGCCGCCGTCCTGGCCCGCATTCGTCGATAACGTGTTCGCATCCAGACTCTCCTGACTGATCGAGGCGTGCCGACACCGGCCACACCGTCCACTATGGACATACGTGAGGGCGAGAACCTCCTACGGCCAGGGGTGGATGAGCGATCTGGGCGCGGCGCATGGCACACCTCCGGCGGGCAGGGACCGTGCGGCGAAGGGTGGGATGGGCGGTCACCAGCGGTCAAGCGCGCGGCGGCGCCGGCCGGGCCGCATGGCCTCCCACGTCCGTGTCCGGCAGGACGGGGCCGGTAACTTTCGTGTGCGCGCGGACCGGCGCGGGCCAGGGTGAGCCGGTGACTTTCCGGCCTGAGGAGGTAGCGTTTCCCCCATGACGGCTTGTCCCACCGCAGCACCCGGCAGGCCATTCGGCCGGGTGCTCACCGCGATGATCACCCCGTTCGCCGCTGACGGGCGGATCGACCTGGACAAGGCGGCCGTCCTGGCCCACCGGCTGGTCGAGGAGGGCTGCGACGGCCTCGTGGTCAGTGGCACCACCGGCGAGTCGCCCACCACGTCGGACGACGAGAAGGCCGAACTGGTGCGGGCTGTGGTCGCCGCGGTCGGTGACCACGCGACCGTCGTCGCGTCGGTGGGCACGTACGACACGGCCCACTCGGTCGAACTGGCACGGCAGGCCCAGCGGGCCGGCGCGCACGGCCTGCTCGTGGTCACTCCTTACTACTCCCGGCCGCCGCAGGCTGGGCTGCTGGCGCACTTCACCGCTGTCGCCGACGGCACCGACCTGCCGGTGATGCTCTACGACATCCCGCCGCGCTCGGTCGTGCCGATCGAGGTCGACACGCTGTTCCGGCTGGCCGAGCACCCCAGGATCCTGGCCGTGAAGGACGCCAAGGGTGACCTCCTGGCCGGCAGCCAGGTGATCAGCGGCACCGACCTGGCCTACTACTCCGGTGACGACGCGCTGAACCTGCCGTGGCTGTCCGTGGGCGCCGTCGGGTTCGTCAGCGTCATCGGGCACGTCGTGGCCGGCAGGCTGCGCGAGCTGCTGGCCGCCTACGAGGCGGGCCGGGTCGCCGAGGCCACCGCGCTGCACCAGGGCATGCTGCCCGTGCTGCGCGCGCAGGGCCGGGTCGGTGGGGTGATCTTCGCGAAGGCCGCGATGCGCCTGACCGGGCTGGACGTGGGTGCCCCTCGGCTGCCCCTGCCGCCGGCCACCGACGAGCAGGTCGCGGCCATCGCGGGCGATCTCGCCGAGGCCGGGCTGACGCTGGCGGCGCCCGCGCCCGACCCGACCGAAGGCCTGGACGTGGCCGCGGCGAAGGTGGCGCACACGGACGCGACCGCCGCGTACATCCCCGCCACCACCCACACCAGTGCCGGACCGGTTGGTCGATGAGCGCGCCGCTGCCGATCACGCCGCCCGGACCCGGACCGACCACGCCGCCACCACCGGCACCCGACGGCGGCCTGCGCGTCGTCGCGCTGGGCGGCATCGGCGAGGTCGGCCGGAACATGACCGTCTTCGAGTTCGACCACCGGCTGCTGGTGGTGGACTGCGGCGTGCTGTTCCCCGAGGACCAGCAGCCCGGCGTCGACCTGATCCTGCCCGACTTCCGGGCCATCGAGGACCGGTTGGACGACGTGGACGCGATCGTGCTCACGCACGGCCACGAGGACCACATCGGCGCCGTACCGTTCCTGCTGCGGCTGCGGCCGGACGTGCCCGTCCTCGGGTCCCGGTTCACGCTCGCCCTGGTCGCCGCGAAGTGCCGGGAGCACCGGCTCACCCCCCGGCTGATCGAGGTCAGCGAGGGCGAGCGGACCCTCCGCGGCCAGTTCGACCTGGAGTTCTTCGCCGTCAACCACTCCATTCCGGACGCGCTCGCGGTCGCCATCCGCACCCCTGCCGGGCTGGTGCTGCACACCGGTGACATCAAGCTGGACCAGCTGCCGCTGGACGGCAGGCTGACCGACCTGGCCGGTTTCTCCCGCCTCGGCGACGAGGGCGTCGACCTGTTCTGCGTCGACTCCACCAACGCCGAGGTGCCCGGGTTCACCATCTCCGAACGGGACATCGGGCCCGTGTTGGACAACGTGATCGGGCGGGCGACGCAGCGGGTCATCGTGGCGTGCTTCGCCAGCCACGTGCACCGCGTGCAGCAGGTGTTCGACGTGGCCGCGGCGCACGGCCGCAAGATCGCGCTGGTCGGCCGGTCGATGGTGCGCAACATGGGCATCGCGGCCGACCTCGGCCTGCTGAACGTGCCCGAGGGCCTGCTGATCGACATCAACGAGGCCACCGAACTGCCCGACCACACCACGCTGTTCGTGTCCACGGGGTCGCAGGGCGAGCCGCTGTCGGCGCTGTCCCGGATGGCGCGCGGCGAGCACAAGCAGATCGACATCCGCCCCGGTGACACCGTGGTGCTGGCCAGTTCACTGATCCCGGGCAACGAGACGTCGGTGTTCGGCGTGGTCAACGGCCTGTCCCGGCTCGGCGCGCACGTCGTGCACCAGGGCACGGCGCGGGTGCACGTGTCCGGGCACGCGCCAGCCGGTGAGCTGCTGTTCCTGTACAACGCGGTGCGGCCGTCCAACGTGCTGCCGGTGCACGGCGAGTGGCGCCACCTGCGGGCCAACGCCGATCTCGCGGTGCGCACCGGCGTGCCGGCCGACCGGGTGGTGATCGCCGAGGACGGCGTGGTGGTCGACCTGGTGGACGGCGTCGCCGCCATCACCGGCCGGGTCGAGGTCGGACACGTCGACGTCGACGGGCTGTCCGTCGGCGACGTCGGCGAGTCGACCCTGTCCGACCGGCTGGTGCTGGGCGAGGGCGGGTTCATCGCGATCACGGTGGCCGTCGACTCGACGACGGGCCGGGCGGTGGCGCCGCCGACGGTGTCCGGGCGCGGTTTCTCCGACGACCCGAAGGCGTTGGAGTCCGTGGTGCCGCTGGTGGAGATGGAGCTGTCCCGCACCGAGGCGGAGGGCATCACGGACACGCACCGGATCGCGCAGGCGGTGCGGCGGGTGGTGGGCCGCTGGGTGGCGGAGACGTATCGGCGGCGGCCGATGATCGTGCCGACGGTGATCCCGGTCTGACCCGGCGGCTGTTCAGCTGCACGACCACGGCGCCGGCCAGCAGCACGGCGCCGCCCGCGGCCTGCACACCGGACAGGGCCTGGCCGAGCAGCGCCCAGGCCAGCACGGTGGCCGTGACCGGTTCCAGCAGGCCCAGCACGCTGACCACGGCCGAGGGCAGGTGTCGCATCGCGGCCATGCTGGCCAGGTAGGCGACGACCGTGGCGATCACGGCCAGCGCCAGCAGCAGTTGCCACAGCGGCAGCGTGAGCGGGCCGAAGTGGGCCGGTGTCGTGACCAACCGGCCGGCGATCGTCCACGGCGGGTCGATCGCGATCATCACGACGGCGCCGACGACCAGGCCCCACGCCGTCATGCCGACCGGGTCGCTGGCGGCCACGGCCCGTTCGCCGAGCAGGTAGTACGCGGCGGAGCTGGCCGCTGTGCCCAGGCCGGCGATCACGCCGACGGTGTCCAGTGCCAATCCGTCCCACACCTTCGCCACCAGGCACAGCCCGGTGACCGCGAGACCGACGCCCAGCCACACGGCGGCCGGCAGGGTGGTGCGGCGGACGAACCGGACCCACAGCGTGACCAGCACCGGCGACAGGTACTCCAGCAGCATCGCCACGCCGATCGGCAACCGGGACACGGCGACGAAGTACAGCAGTTGCACGACGGCGACGCCGACCACGCCGTAGGCCAGCAGCAGCGGCACCTCGCGGCGGCGCACGCGCAGTGCCCGCCCGCGGAACAGCGCCGTGCCGGCGAGCAGCAGGAGGGCTGCCACGCAGATGCGCACGCTGGCCACCTGCTGCGGTGTCAGACCGGCGTCCATCGCGGCCTTCGCCATCGGTCCGGACGTGCCGAAACAGCACGACGCGAACACGATCAGGGCGGTGCCCCGAGCCCGTGAGGTAACCAATGTGGGACGAACGGCGGTCATGCCGCCGAGTGTGAACCCCTTACCCCGGGCCTCAGCAAACCGGTTCCCGGCCCTTACCTGGGTTTCCAGGGACTGACGCTGTCCGTGGGCCGGGTCGGGTCGTGGAACGCCGGCCGGTCGGGTTCGGCGCGCCGCAGCGGCACCAGTCCGGCCGTGATGGCCCGCATGATCCGGTCCCTGGCCCGCACGGCGTCGCCGAGCCGGTCCGCGGACAGCCCCGTCAGGTCGACCACGGGGCCGAAGTGCACCCGGAACGTCGGCCTGCGCGGCAGTGAGCGCAGCCACGACGTGAGCACCGGCTGAAAGTCGGCCCAGCCGGTGACGACCTCCGTGCCCCAGTACGCCGACTCGTGCGCGCCCCACTGGCTGATCGGCACGACCGGAGCACCGGCGGCCAGCGCGAGCCGGGCCACGCCGCTCTTGCCGCGCTCCGGCCACAGCCCGGGGTCGTGACTGATCCGGCCCTCCGGGTACACCAGCACGGCCACCTGCCCGGCCCGCAGCTGGGCGACGCTCCGGTCGAAGGCCTCGGTCACCGTGCTCTTCTTGCGGTCCACCCGCAGGTGCCCGGACGTGCGCAGCGCCCAGCCGACCACCGGCGCGTCCATGATCCCGCCGGCGATCAGGAACCGGGGCGCCACGCCGGCACGGTCGCACGCCGCGGTCAGCACGAACGCGTCGAAGACGCCTATGTGGTTGGCGGCCAACAGGATCGACCGACCGCGCAGCTCGGCCGGCAGGTGCCCACTGATCTCCAACCGGCCGCACAGGGCCACGAATCCACGGTTCAGCCACATCAGGATCCGCCACATCGGCGGCACCGACCCGGCGGCGGCCCGGCGTGTCGGCTCGTCCGTACCGGTCTTGAGGGCAACCATGGGACAGCAGCATGGCACGTTCGGGTGACGCCAGGTGAACACGGTGTTGCCTTTGTTGCTGGTGGGGCGGGAGGGGTGCCGACTACCGTGTGGGGCATGCCGAGCCGGACGACGCCTTCCAAACGCGGTACGCGCGGCGGCACCAGCCGTAGCCGTTCCTCCAGCAGCCGGTCGCGGACACCTGCGCGCAAACCGGCCACATCGTCGTCCCGGCGGCCGGGTACCGGACCGTTCACGCTGCTCGCCCGCGGGATCGGCAGCCTGGTGCGGGCGGTCAGCCGGACGAAGGAACTCGATCCGGCGCACCGCAGGGACGGCATCGCCCTGGTCCTCGTCGCACTGGCCGTGATCACGGCGTTCGGCGTGTGGTTCCAGGCGGCCGGACCGGTCGGGCACTGGGTGGACATCGGCGTGCGCAGCGTGTTCGGCAACGGCTCGGTGCTGCTGCCGCTGGCGCTGCTCGCCGCCGGTGTGACGCTGATGCGCACCGGGCCGAAGCCGGAGAGCAGGCCACGACTGGTCATCGGCGCCCTGCTGTTCAGCCTGGCGCTGCTGGGCATCCTGCACCTGGCCGGTCACCAGCCGGTGGCCAACGCGGGCCGGATGTACGCCGGTGGCGCGATCGGCTACCTGGCGGGCGGTTTCCTCGCGCAGGGCCTCACCGGCTGGGTCGCCGGGCCGCTGCTGGTGCTCGTCGGCCTGTACGGGGTGCTGGTGTTCACCGGTACGCCGGTCCGCGAGATCCCCAACCGGCTGCGCGCCCTGACCCACCAGCCGGAGCCGGAGGCCGCGCCGGACCCGGAGGCGCAGGCCACCAAGGAACTGGAGCCGACCGGTGACACGCCGGTGCGGCTGCGCAAACCCTCCCGCCGCCGGCAGGCCACCGCCGACACCCCGGAAACCACCCAGCCGGAACTGCCGCTCGACGAACCGGCCCCGCCGGTCCGCCCGGCCCGGCCCAAGCCCACCCCGGTCGCCGCCGAACCGGCGGAGAAGCCCGCGGCCAAGGTCACCCAGCGCAGCGTCGAGGGCGACTACCAGTTGCCGTCGCCGGACCTGCTCACGGCCGGCGACCCGCCCAAGGCGCGCAGCAAGGCCAACGACACGATGATCGAAGCCATCACCGGCGTGCTGGACCAGTTCTCGGTCGACGCGCAGGTCACCGGCTTCACCCGCGGCCCGACGGTGACGCGCTACGAGGTGGAGCTCGGCCCCGGCGTGAAGGTCGAGAAGATCACCGCGCTGACCAAGAACATCGCCTACGCGGTGGCCACGGACAACGTGCGGCTGCTGGCGCCGATCCCGGGCAAGTCGGCGGTCGGCATCGAGGTGCCCAACTCCGACCGCGAGATGGTGCGGCTGGGCGACGTGCTGAAGTCGCAGAAGGCCACGTCCGACACGCACCCGATGGTGATCGGCCTGGGCAAGGACATCGAGGGCCACTACGTCACGGCGAACCTGACGAAGATGCCGCACCTGCTGGTGGCCGGTTCCACCGGTTCCGGCAAGTCCAGCTTCGTCAACTCGATGCTGGTGTCGCTGCTGGCCAGGGCGACGCCGGAGGAGTGCCGGATGATCCTGGTCGACCCGAAGATGGTGGAACTGACGCCGTACGAGGGCATCCCGCACCTGATCACGCCGATCATCACGCAGCCGAAGAAGGCGGCGGCGGCGCTGGCGTGGCTGGTCGAGGAGATGGAGCAGCGCTACCAGGACATGCAGGCCAACAAGGTCCGCCACATCGACGACTTCAACCGGAAGGTGAAGTCCGGCGAGATCACGGCCCCGCCCGGGAGCGAGCGCGAGTACCGGCCCTACCCGTACATCCTGGCGATCGTGGACGAGCTGGCCGACCTGATGATGACGGCCCCGCGTGACGTCGAGGACGCGATCGTCCGGATCACCCAGAAGGCCAGGGCCGCCGGCATCCACCTGGTGCTGGCCACGCAGCGTCCGTCGGTGGACGTGGTGACCGGCCTGATCAAGACGAACGTGCCGTCCCGGCTGGCGTTCGCCACGTCGTCGCTGACCGACTCCCGGGTCATCCTGGACCAGCCGGGCGCGGAGAAGCTGATCGGCATGGGCGACGGGCTGTACCTGCCGATGGGCGCGTCCAAACCGGTCCGCATCCAGGGCGCGTACATCTCGGACGAGGAGATCTCCGCGATCGTCGGCTTCGTCCGCGACCAGGCCCAGCCCGACTACACCGACGGCGTGACGGCGGCCAAGGCGGGCGAGAAGAAGGAGATCGACGCCGACATCGGCGACGACCTGGAGCTGCTGATCCAGGCGGCCGAGCTGATCGTCACCAGCCAGTTCGGCTCCACGTCCATGTTGCAGCGCAAGCTGCGGGTCGGCTTCGCCAAGGCGGGCCGGCTGATGGACCTGTTGGAGACCCGCGGCGTGGTCGGCCCGTCGGAGGGCTCGAAGGCCCGCGAGGTGCTGATCAAACCGGACGAGCTGGAGTCGGTGCT
>DASZXM010001152.1:0-12335 GCA_035546415.1 Pseudonocardiaceae bacterium | reverse complement strand
GACGACGTCGCGCACACCGGATCGTGGCGGTTGGGCGCACGGGTCGTGCCCGGGCTGTTCGCCCAGACCCACGCCCACCCGGAGTGGCAGGGCCGCACCCTGGTCGACGTGCTGTGGCACGGTGACGCGGAACGGTCCGGTGTGGACCGTGGCACGGCCATGGCCGCGTTGAGCCGCTACGGTCTGGCGGCGGCGGGCGACCAACGGTTCGAGACGCTGTCCGGCGGGCAGCAGGCCCGGTTCCAGGTGCTGTTGCTGGAGCTGTCCGGCGCGACGCTGCTGTTGCTGGACGAGCCGACGGACAACCTGGACCTCACGTCGGCGCAGGCGTTGCAGGACGCGCTCGCCGAGTTCACCGGGACCGTGCTCGCGGTCACCCACGACCGTTGGTTCGCCCGGTCGTTCGACCGCTACCTGGTGTTCCGCGCGGACGGCTCGGTGTCCGAAGTGGACCATCCGGTGTGGGACGAGGGCAGGGTGGTGCGGGTCGGTTGAGTACGCTGCTGATCATCACCGGGCCGCCCGGCGCGGGAAAGTCGACCGTCGCCGAACTCATCGCCACGACGGCCGACCGTCCCACGGTGCACCTGTACACCGACAGCTTCTACACGTGGATCCGCACCGGCTACGTGCCGCCGTACCTGCCCGAGTCGCAGCGGCAGAACGAGGTCGTCATCGGGGTGATCGCGGCCGCGGCTGTCGGGTACGCGCTGGGCGGCTACGACGTCGTGCTCGACGGCATCATCGGCCCCTGGTTCCTGGAACCGTTCCGGTCGGCTGCCCGCGCCGAGGGCCTGACACTGTCCTACGCCGTCCTGCGCCCGACGTTGGCGGCCACGGTGGCGCGGGCCACGCAACGCTCGGGGGCCGCGTTGACCGATCGCGAACCCATCGAAGGCCTCTACCGCGCGTTCGCCGACCTCGGCGACCTGGAGCGGTGCGTGATCGACTCGACCGGGCAGACGCCGGCCCGGACCGCCGACGCGGTCCGGGCCGGGAGCACGGTCCTGGTCACCGACCGGTGACGACCTCCGCGATCGCGTCGACACCGCGGTCCAGGTCGGCCTTGCTGATCACCAGCGGCGGTGCGACCCGCAGCGTGGCGCCGTGCGTCTCCTTGCACAGCACGCCGCGCCGCGCCAGCGCCTCGGACGCCTGCCGGCCGGTCAGGCCGCCCGGCGCGATGTCCAGGCCGGCCCACAACCCCCGGCCACGCACCTCCGCGACCCCGTTGCCGACCAGTTCGTCCAGCCGCGTGTGCAGGTGCGCGCCCAACTCGCGGGACCGCTGCTGGAACTCGCCGGTGCGCAGCAGCCGGATCACGGCCCGGCCGACGGCCGCGGCCAGCGGGTTGCCGCCGAACGTCGACCCGTGCTCGCCGGGCCGCAGCACGCCCAGCACGGACCGCGCGCCGACCACGGCCGACACGGGCAGGATGCCGCCGCCCAGCGCCTTGCCCAGCGTGTACAGGTCGGCGCGGACGCCGTCGTGGTCCAGGGCGAGGAGTTCGCCGGTGCGGGCCAGGCCGGACTGGATCTCGTCGGCGATGAACAGCGCGCCCGCCTCGTCACAGATCCGGCGCACCTCGCGCAGATAGCCGGCCGGTGGCACCAGCACGCCCGCCTCGCCCTGGATCGGCTCGACGAGCACGGCCGCGGTCCGCTCGTTCACGGCGGCGGCGAGCGCATCGGCGTCGCCGTACTTGACGACCCGGAAGCCCGGCGTGAACGGGCCGAAGTCGGCGCGGGCCACCGGATCGGTGGAGAACGACACGATCGTCGTGGTGCGGCCGTGGAAGTTCGACCCGGCGACCACGATCTCGGCCGTGCCGTCGGGCACGCCCTTGACCTGGTAGGCCCACTTCCGGGCCACCTTGATCGCCGACTCGACGGCCTCGGCGCCGGAGTTCATCGGCAGCACCATCTCGGTGCCCGTCAGCTCGGCCAGCTCGCGACAGAACAGGCCCAGTTGGTCGTGGTGGAACGCCCGGCTGGTCAGCGTGACCCGACCCAGTTGCTCGATGGCGGCGGCGACCAGGTCCGGATGGCGGTGACCGAAGTTCAACGCCGAATACCCGGCGAGGAAGTCGAGGTAGCGGTGGCCGTCCACATCGGTCACCCAGGCGCCCTCGGCGTGGGCGATCACTACGGGCAGCGGGTGGTAGTTGTGGGTGCTCCACCGTTCGTCGAGTGCGACGAAGTCGGCTGTCGCGCGGGGCACGGCAGGCTCACCGGCTGGGGACGTGGCGGCGTCGTAGGCCTGGTCGATGGCGGTCATGCCCACAGGTTACGGGTTCGCTGATGGCTGTTTCAGCCGCGAAACGTTGCACGTTCGGATGTTTCATTGTGCCATCCGGCACTGTCACGGCGATCTGTTGCGTCACACGGACCAATCGCGCGATGTTCGTCCGTGTTCTTTGGTAAGGCTTGGTTACTGCTACTGACTGAAACCCCGTACGGCGGCCCGGTCGCGGGGGATGTGAGCCGATCGCACGCGAAGGCGGGGTGCCGCTGGTGCCGGCGGCGGGCGATCTGCCAAGGTCATGCCTGTGACCAGCAACGAGACCTCCTTTCTTCGCCTGCAGGCGCGGACGCAGCGGTTCACCCTCGGCACGCCGAGGGAGATCCGCGTCACACCGGACGGTGCGCGCGTGCTGTTCCTGCGCTCGGCATCCGGCACGGACCCCCGACACAGCCTGTGGAGCCTGGACATCGCGTCCGGCCGGGAGACCCGGCTCGTCGACCCGGCGGACCTGTTCGGCGGGCACGAGGAACTGTCGGCGGAGGAGCGCGCCGCCCGCGAGCGCACCCGCACCCAGGCGGGCGGCATCGTCGCGTACACCACGGACGACGACTACCGCGTGGCGGCGTTCTCGTTGTCCGGCAAGCTGTTCGTGGTCGACCTGGTGGCCGGCGGCACCCGGGAGGTGCCGGTCACCGGTTCGATCATGGATCCGCGCCTCGACCCGACCGGCACGCGTATCGCGTACGCGTCCGACGGTGCGCTGCGGATCGTCGAGGTGGACGGCTCCGGTGACCGGGCGCTGGTCGAGTCGGAAGACCCGGAGAACGTGGCCTGGGGCATCGCGGAGTTCCTGGCGGCGGAGGAGATGGAGCGCGTCCGAGGCTACTGGTGGTCACCCTCCGGTGACCGGATCCTCGCCGCGCGCACGGACCGGTCGGCGGTGCGCCGCTGGTACATCGCGGACCCGGCTAACCCGGACCGGGCGCCGAACAAGGTCGCCTACCCGGCCGCCGGCACGGACAACGTGCGGGTGAGCCTGGCGGTGTTCGGCCTGGACGCTGGTCGGGTGGACGTCGACTGGGACGGTGTGGAACTGCCCTACCTGACGTCGGTGCACTGGTCGGACGCCGGTGACCCGCTGATCGCGGTGCAGACGCGCGACCAGCGGCGGGTCGTCGTGTCCGCCGTCGACGTCTCCTCCGGTGCGACGACGGTACGGCAGGAACTGACCGACCCGCACTGGGTCGACGTCGTGCCCGGCGCTCCCGCGTGGACGCCGGACGGCCGGCTGGTGACGGTGGGCGCGCGCGACGGCGCCTACCGGCTGTTCGCCGACGGCGTGGCGGTCACCGGCACGGACCTGAACGTCCGCGCGGTCCTGGACGTCGGTCCGGACGACGTGCTGTTCACCGCGTCCGCGGACGACCCCACCCAGGTGCACGTCTACACGGTCGGTAGCGGCGAGCCGGTGCGGGTGTCCACTGCGGACGGTGTGCACTCGGCGGTGCGCTCCGGGAGCGTGCTGGTGCTCGTGTCGTGGGGCCTGGAGTTCGCCGGACCGGTGGTGACGGTGTTCCGGGACGGGAAACCGGGCGGTGAGATCGCGTCGTTGGCGGTGACGCCGCCGTTGACGCCGCAGGTCACGATGCTGACGGTGGGGGAACGCGGCCTGCGCTGCGCCCTGGTGTTCCCGACCGGTTACGAGGCGGGCAGCGGGAAGCTGCCGGTCCTGTTGGACCCCTACGGTGGCCCGCACGCACAGCGAGTGCTGCGGGCGAGCAATTCGTACCTCACGCCGCAGTGGTTGGCGGACCAGGGTTTCGCGGTTCTGATCGCGGACGGCCGGGGCACGCCCGGGCGTGGCCCGGGCTGGGATCGGGCCGTCGCCTTCGACCTGATCGACGTGACGCTGGCCGATCAGGTGGACGCCCTGCACGCGGTTGCCGAGCTGTACCCGGACCTGGATCTGGGGAAGGTCGCGATCCGCGGATGGTCCTACGGTGGCTATCTGGCCGCGGCAGCGGTGCTGCGGCGGCCGGACGTGGTGCACGCGGCGTTGTCCGGGGCGCCGGTGACCGATCCGCGGCTGTACGACACGCACTACATGGAGCGGTATCTCGGGCATCCCGATGAGCATCCGGACGTGTACGAGCGGAACTCGCTCATCGGTGACGCCGCCGGGTTGCGGCGGCCGTTGATGCTGATCCACGGGTTGGCCGACGACAACGTCTTCGTGGCGCACACGTTGCGGTTGTCGGCGGCGTTGTTGGCGGCCGGCCGGGAACACGTGGTGCTGCCGGTGACCGGGGCGACGCACATGGGGCCGCGGGACGAACAGGAGGCGGAGAGCTTCATGCTGTTGCAGATCGAGTGGCTGAAGCGGTCACTCGGGCTGTGATCGGTGGTTGCGGGAGGGCGGCACGGCTGCCGTCCTCATCCGCGCCCGGCTCATGCCGACGTCAGATCAGCTCCACCGGGTCGCCCACCTTGATCCTGCCCGGTGCGTACACCCTGCCCGTGACGCCGAAGAACGTTTCGTTCTCTTCCGCTATCAGGCGGAAGACATCCGTCGTCTCGATCAGGTCCGTGTTGGTGGCCGACGGGCGCTCCGCCCGTGCCGTGATGTCCACTATCAGATGGCTGCCGATGTGGAGTTGCCGGCCGACCCAGCTGTCCTCGGGGCGGCCCATGGGTTCGGCCACTCTGATGATCAGGTTGGGGCGGACCCTGCGTAGTTCGATGTCCGTGCGCGCGCCCACGTTGGCCAGCCAGCGGAGGCTCGCCGTCGTGACCACGTGGAGCGGTTGTTCGTCGAAGTGGGAGATGACGCTTTCCTTGACCAGCGTCACCCCTGGGCGGTTGATGCCGTCCGCGATCGCCCAGTTGACGTACTCGTCGTCCCCCCGAATGGACCTGCCGTCCGGGAGGGTGATCACCGGGGTCAGGTCGGGCAGGTAGCTCGCCCGGAAGTTGAGCAGTGCGTCCATTCGGCGGAACCGGCGGGTGTTGCGGGCGCCGCCCAGCTTGCCGTCCGTGTCGCGGACCGCGTACAGCCGGTCGCCGAGGATGCCCCGTGAGTCCACCGGCGCCTGCGTCAACTGCTCGCCGAGCATTGACTTGACCGGATAGCGCCACAGGGTCTCGACCGCGCCGACAACGCTCACTGCGGCACGGTACCGGGCGTCTCATTTCGTGTGGTGAAGGCGTGCCGCATTCCGCCCAACCACTTGTCCGGGTCCGCCGCCTTCGCCGCGTAGTACTGCGCCACCTTCGGGTGCGGCAGAATCAGGAAACGCTCGTCTGCCAGGCCTTTTACCACCACGTCCGCTACCTGTTCCGGTTCGAGGATGTCACCGCTGGCCGCCACCGCCAGGGCCGACGCGTTGCCCGACTCGACCCCGGGCATCAGCATGTTCGTCTTCACGCCCATCGGGCACAAGGCGCTCACCTTGATGCCCGCTCCGCCGTACGTGATCGACAGCCACTCGGCAAGGCCCAGCGCCGCGTGTTTGGTCGCCGAGTAAGGCGCGTCGCCGGGGGCCGTGAGCAGGCCCGCCGCTGACACCGTGTGCAGCAGGTAACCCTCGCCGCGGGCCAACATCGACGGGAGCACCGCGTTCGCCGCGTGCACGTGTGCCATGACGTTCACCGACCATGCCGTCGACCATGCCGCCGCCGGTGCGTCCAGGCCCGTGCCGGACGCCACGCCCGCGTTGGAGCAGAACAGGTCCACCGGGCCGTACGCCGACTCCGCCGCGGCCACCAGCGCCGCGACCTGCGCCGGGTCCGTGACATCGGTGCGCACCGCCGTCGCCGTGCCGCCGGCCTCGGAGATGGCCGCGGCCGTGCGCTCCGCGCGCTCTCCGTCCACATCGGACACCACGACGGCGGCGGCACCCTCCGCCGCGAAGCGGCTGGCCAGCGCGGCGCCGATGCCGCCCGCCGCGCCCGTGACGACCACGACCTTGTTCGGTAGCTGCACCCTCGCGTCTCCGTCCATCGTGTATACCGACTAGTCGGTATGTAGTACCGTACGGCCGAGTGATGGTGCTGGCAAGGGAGGCGATCGGGTGGGTACCGGACTGGCGGGCAAGACGGGGCTGGTGACCGGGGCGTCGCGCGGGATCGGCCGGGCGATCGCGTTCGCGCTGGCCAGGGAGGGTGCGAACGTCGTGCTCTCGTCCCGTAAGCAGGAGGGGCTGGAGCAGGTCGCGGGCGAGATCCGGGCCGAGGTTCCGGATGCCGAGCTGCTGGTGAAGGTCGCGCACGTCGCCCACCAGGACCAGGCGCAGGCGTGTGTCGAGGCCGCGGTCGCCGAGTTCGGGTCCGTGGACGTCCTGGTGAACAACGCCGGCACCAATCCCTACTTCGGGCCCATGGTCGACATCGACGTCGTGCGCGCCGAGAAGACCGTGCAGATCAATCAGTTGTCCATCGTGCTGTGGACGCAGGCCGTGTGGAAGGCGTCGATGGCCGAGCGTGGCGGCACCATCGTGAACATCGCGTCGCTGGGCGGCATGGAGACCGAGTTCGGCATCGGCTACTACAACGCCACCAAGGCCGCTGTCATCCATCTGACCAGGCAGTTCGCGTTCGAACTGGCGCCGAAGGTGCGGGTCAACGCGATCGCGCCGGGGATCGTGCGGACGCACCTGGCCAAGGCGCTGTGGGAGAACCACGAGGAGCGGATCAACGCCGCGCTGCCGTTGGGCCGGATCGGCGAGCCGGACGACATCGCCAGGACCGCGATCTTCCTGGCCGGTGACGACTCGTCGTGGATGACCGGTCAGACTCTGGTGGTCGACGGCGGTGCGCAGATCCGCTCGTCGATCGCCTGACCGAAGGGATTCCTCCAGCATGGGTCGTTGGGGCATCACGCTGCCGTTGACCGGTGTGCCACTGGCCGCGCACCGGGAGCTGGTCAAGGAGCTGCCGGACATCGGCTACACCGACGTGTGGTCGGCGGAGACCAACGGCACGGACGCGTTCACGCCGTTGGCGCTGGTCGCCGAGTGGGCGCCGCGGCTGCGGCTGGGCACGGCGATCGCGCCCGTCTACACGCGGGGACCCGGGCTGCTGGCGATGACCGCGGCCACGCTCGCGGAACTGGCTCCCGGCCGGTTCGTGCTCGGCATCGGCAGTTCGTCGCCGGTGATCGTGCGGGACTGGAACGCGGGCGCGTTCGACGAGCCCTTCGGCCGAACGCGGGACACGCTGCGGTTCCTGCGGTCGGCGTTGAGCGGTGCGAAGGTCAGTGAGTCGTACCCGACGTTCGGTGTCAAACGGTTCAAGCTGGAACGGGTGCCCGAGACAGCGCCGCGGATCATGCTCGCCGCGTTGCGGCCGGGGATGCTGCGGCTGGCCGCGAAGGAGGCCGACGGCGCCATCACGAACTGGCTGGCACCGGCCGACGTCCGCACGGTGCGCGGTGAGATCGGGCCGGATGTGGAGTTGGCAGCGCGGATCTTCGTGTGTCCGACCGAGGACCGCGACGCCGCTCGCGGCCTGGGCCGACTGCTGATCAGCAGCTACCTGACGGTGCCCGTGTACGCCGCGTTCCACGACTGGCTGGGGCGTGGTGACCTGCTCAAGCCGATGCACGAGGCGTGGGCGGCCGGGGACCGGGCCGGCGCGAACGCCGCCATCCCCGATCAGGTCGTCGACGACCTGATCGTGCACGGCAGTCCGGAGCAGTGCCGGGAGCGGGTCGCCGAGTACGTCGCGAACGGCCTGGACACACCCGCGATCGCCGTGCTGCCCACCGGTGCCGACCCGGTCGCCATGGTGCGGGCGCTGGCCCCCGGGGCGGCGTGATGGCCCGCGCGGCGGCCGGCAGAGCCCGCAGGGGCGGTGAGCGCAGCGCGATGGAGGAGCGCATCCTCGCGTCGGCGGTGCAGCTGTTCGCCGAGCAGGGCTTCGACGCCACCACGGTGCAGCAGGTGGTGGACCGGGCGGAGGTGACCAAGGGCGCGCTGTACCACTACTTCGACTCCAAGGACGACCTGCTGTTCGAGATCTACCACGCGCTGATCGGCACTCAGACGGCCGACCTGGAGGAGATCGCGGCGCGCGGGCTGAGTGCGTCGGAGACGGTGCGGGCGATCCTGGTCAACGTGGTCAACTCGACGGCCGCGCGGCTGCCCGAGGCCAAGGTGTTCTTCCGCGAGGCGCACAAGCTGGACGCCGAGCGGCACGCCGCGTTCCGGGCCGACCGGCGCCGGTACCACGAGAGCTTCCGCCAGGTGTTCGCCGGCGGGCAGGCCAGCGGGGAGTTCGCGTCCACGGTCCCGCCGGACACGGTGGTGCACATCGCGATGGGCGTGGTGAACCAGTTGCCGGTCTGGTACCGGCCCGGTGGCGCGAAGACCCCGGACGAACTGGGCAACGAGATCGCCGACTTCGTGCTCGCCGCACTGCGTCCGTAGCGGCGTTGCGTCGGTGGCGGCACTGCGTCCGGAGTTGCGTTGCGTCGGTAGCTGCCTTGCGTCGGTGGCAGCGTTGCCCGACGAACTAGAACGCGTTACAGTTCGACCCGTGAAGTTCTCGCTGTCGATCGCACTGACGCCGCTCGATCAGCTGACCGCGCTGGCCGTCGAGGCCGAGAAGTGCGGCTTCGCCTCGGTCGCGCTGCCGGATTCCTTGTTCTTCTCTGAAAAGGTGTCCGCCGACTACCCGTACACGCAGGACGGCAGCCGGTTCTGGGACGAGAACACGCCGTGGGTCGACCCGCTGGTCGCCACCGCGGCGATGGGCGCCGTCACGAACAGGATCAGGTTCTACACATCCGTGCTGAAGCTCGGCCCGCGCAACCCGGTGCTGTTGGCGCGGCAGGTCGGGTCGGTGGCCGCGGTGACCGGCAACCGTTTCGGCCTGGGCGTGGGCATCGGGTGGGCGCCGGAGGAGTTCGAGTGGTGCGGCGCGCCCTACGCCCGCCGTGGCAGGCGCACCGACGAGGCCATCGAGGTGCTGCGGCTGATCCTGGGCGGCGGCATGGTCGAGTACCACGGCGAGATCTTCGACTTCGGCAAGCTGCAGATGAGCCCGGCGCCCACCGAGCCGGTGCCGATCTACATCGGCGGCCACACCGAGGTCGCCCTGCGCCGCGCCGCCCGGTCCGGGGACGGGTGGTCGTCGGCGATGATGGGCATCGACGAGCTGCGCGACGTGATCGCCCGGCTGAAGGCGTTGCGCGCCGAGTACGGCAAGGCGGACGAGCCGTTCGAGTACCAGGCCGTGTGCATCGACCGGTTCGGTGTGGACGGTTACCGGGAACAGGCCGACGCGGGCGTGACCGACGCGATCGTCGTGCCCTGGCTGCTGTACGGCGTCGGTTTCGACGGGCCGCTGGACAAGAAACTGGACTGTGTGCGGCGGTTCGCCGACGAGATCATGGGACCGGTCACGGCGGAGGTGTCGGCATGACGGCAAGCACGGAGGCGATCACGTGGACCGCACCCGAGGGTGAGCACCCGGCCCGCACGGCGTCGCTGCGATCGATGAACGCCGTGGTGCGCAAGGCGAAGGACGAGTGGCTCGCGCTGTTCGCGGCGGACGGGGTGGTCGAGGACCCGGTCGGGCCGTCCATGTTCGACGAGCAGGGCAACGGCCACCACGGCCACGACGGCATCTCCGCGTTCTGGGACCTGACGATCGCCAACGTGGAACGCTTCCACTTCACCATCCGCGACTCGTTCGCCGCCGGCAACGAGTCGGCGAACGTCGGCACGATCACGGCGTACCTGCCCGGCGGCATGCGCGTGGACACCGACGGCGTGTTCGTCTACCGAGTGGACGACGCCGGACTGATCGTGTCGATGCGCGCGTTCTGGGAGGTCGAGCGGGCCATGGCCACGGCACGGCCGGTGGAGTCGTAGCGGCCCGGTCAGTGCTGGTCCAGTTGCAGGGTGCGGTGCAGGTCGTTCATCGCGTCCAGCGAGAACCACACCGACCCGGCGACCAGGGCGAACGCGATCACGGCGCACACCCCCACCGGGGACATCAGCACCGCCAGCACCCGCCCGGCGGGCGGTGACGCCAGCAGTGCCGCCACCCGGCGCGGCACCGGACCTGTCGCGACGGTCCGCGGCCCGTCGGAGCGCACCGGTGCCCGACCGGCCAGCGCGGCCTTGCCGACGGCCATCGCCACCACCGACCGGTCACCGACCTTGCCGGCGGCCACCTCGTCGGCCCAGCGTTCCGTCGTGTACCGGATCACCGTGGTCAGCGGCCGCAGCAGCGGGTTCGCGGCCGCCAGCACGTCGACGACGGCGACGAACAGGTGGTGACCGCCGGCCAGGTGGGCCCGTTCGTGCGCGAGCAGCGCGCGCCGTTCGGCCGGTGCGAGGCCGGCCAGCATGCCGGTGGACACGACGATCCGGCCGGGCCGGCCGGGCACGGCGTGCGCCATCGGCTCGTCGGCCTCCACCACGATCAGCTCACCGCGGCACTGCCCGGCCAGGCGCCGCGCCTCGGTGAGCGACCGGAACCGTGTGGCACCCATCGACACGGACATGGCGCCGAACACCAGCAGCAGCACGCTGGCCGCGAGGTCGATCGGCAGGTGCACGCCGCCCAGGTGGTGGACGACGTGCACCTGCCAGTGGCCCGGCCGCGGAAACAGCCGGACGGCCAACAGCGCCGCGAACACCAGCAGGCACAGCGCGAACGTCGCGCACACCGCGAGCACCAGCGCCGACACCAGCACCAGCCAACTCGCCCACGCCGGATGCAGTCGGCCGGCCACCCACCTGACCACGGGCACCGCGAGCGCGGGCAGGACCAGGGGTAGATAGACGGCGACGAGCACGGCGGCGCCCCCTCACCCGTGGGCGTCGGCCGGCCGGCCGCGCAGCGACGACAGCAGCACCTGGTCGTCCTCCTCGGACAGGTCGAACAGTTCGGGCGTTCCGCCGCCGCACGCCTCCTGGCACGCGAGGCACTCGGTGATGGTCGCGGTCCGGGAGCCCGCCGGGTGCCGTCGAGACACGATCGTGACGACCTCCGGCCGCCCGGCTCGCGCTCGGTGGTGCCGTGGGGATCGTCGGCCGTGTGGATGTCGATCGGCTGGCACGCAGGTGAACATTTTCCGCGCGCCACACGGTCGCCATCAATTGGCCCAGCGCTGTTCATCGACGCCAGGTAGGTCTACGTCCGAACGGGCGAGCCGACCGGACGGGAGCGCGGCTGATGCGAATCGCGTTCGTCACCGAGACGTGGTTGCCGTCCACGGACGGTGTCGTCACCAGGATCACCTCGACGGTCCGCGAACTGCGCGCGGCAGGCCACGACGTGCTCGTCGTCGCCCCCGGCCCGACGGAACCGGACTTCGCGGGCGCGGTGGTGCGGTCCGTGCCGACGGTGGGCTTCCGGTGGATCTACGGCGGCAAGCGGTGGGGCCTGCCGATGCCCAGGGTGGCCCGGCGGTTACGCGAGTTCCAGCCGGACGTGGTACACGTGGTGAACCCTGTGCTGCTCGGCATCGTCGCGGTGATCGCCAGCCGCCGCAACGGTTTCCCGCTCGTCGCGTCGTACCACACGAACGTGGCGAAGTACGCGGCCTACTACCGGCTCGGTTGGCTGGCCGGTGTCGTCTGGTGGCTGCTGCGCAGGCTGCACGGCGCGGCGGCGGTCAACCTGGCGACGTCGTCGTCCACGTGTGACGAGCTCACGGTCCAGGGCATCGAACGGGTCCGGCTGTGGCCCAGGGGCGTGGACCTGGACCTTTTCGGACCCGAACCGCTGGACCTGTTCGGGTCCGAGCCGCCGACGTGGTCGGCAGGCGACGAACACGCACGGTCGGCAGGCGACGAAGCGGTCGCGCTGTACGTCGGGCGGCTGGCCGCGGAGAAAGGCCTCGACCTGCTCTCACCGCTGGCCGAGCCGGACGCGGGCGTGCGGCTGGTGATGGTCGGCGACGGCCCGGCCCGCTCCGACCTGGCCGCCCGGTTCCCCGCGCCCGCGGTCACGTTCACCGGCCTGCTGCACGGGACGGCGCTGGCGGACGCCTACCGGTCGGCGGACGTGTTCGTGTTCCCGTCGACGACGGAGACACTCGGCCTGGTCATGGTGGAGGCGCTGGCCAGCGGGCTGCC
>DASZXM010001151.1:0-4499 GCA_035546415.1 Pseudonocardiaceae bacterium | reverse complement strand
ACCGTGATCTCCGGGGTGGCGTCGTTGCGCACCATCTGCGCCTTGCCGACCGTGCGGCAGCCGCGCACCGGTTCGGCCCAACGGTCGATGCCCAACCGCTCCATCACCCCGCCGTCCACGGCGGCCTGGGACAGGAACGTGACCGACGTGCGTCCGACCGCCTTGCCCAGCGTGCCGTACATCGGTTGCAGCAGCACCGGTTCCGGCGTCGGGATGGACGCGTTGGGGTCGCCCATCATGGCGTGCACGACCATGCCGCCCTTCAGGACGTACTTCGGTTTCACCCCGAACGTGTTCGTCGGCCACAGCACGATGTCGGCCAGCTTGCCCGGCTCCAGCGACCCGACCAGGTGGCCGATCCCGTGGGCGAGCGCGGGGTTGATCGTCAGCTTGGCCAGGTAGCGCAGGATCCGCCGGTTGTCGTGCCCCGCCGGGTCACCGTCCAGCGCGCCGGTGAGCCGCTTCATCTTGTCCGCCGTGCGCCAGCAGGTGGCCACCGTGTCACCGATGCGGCCCATGGCCTGCGCGTCGGACGAGCACATGCTCAGCACGCCCATGTCGTGCAGGACGTCCTCGGCCGCCTCGGTCTCGGCCCGGATCCTGGACTGCGCGAACGCCACGTCCTCCGGGTTGTCCGGGTTCAGGTGGTGGGTCACGATCGTCATGTAGAACAGGTTGTCCGTGGTGTCCGTCGTGTACGGCCGGGTCGGGTTGGTCGAGGACGGCAACACGTTGGGTAGCGCGGCGATCGCCATCATGTCCGGTGCGTGCCCGCCGCCCGCGCCCTCGGTGTGGTAGCTGTGGATGGTGCGCCCGTCGATGGCGTCCAGCGTGTCCGCCAGGTAGCCGCCCTCGTTGAGCGTGTCGGCGTGCAGCGCCACCTGCACGTCGTACTCGTCGGCGACGGACAGCGCGCAACTCAGCGCGGCCGCCGTAGCGCCCCAGTCCTCGTGCACCTTCAACCCGCACGCGCCCGCCTCGACCTGCTCCCGCAGTGCTTCCGGGCGGCTGCTGTTGCCCTTGCCCATCAGGCCGACGTTGACCGGCAGGCCCGCTGTCGCCTCCAGCATCCGCCCCAGGTGCCACGGACCGGGCGTGCACGTGGTGCCCTTCGAGCCGTCCGCTGGTCCGGTGCCGCCGCCCAGCAGCGTCGTGACACCGCTGGCCAGCGCGTGCGGGATCTGCGCCGGGGTCAGGAAGTGGACGTGGGTGTCGATCGCACCCGCTGTCGCGACGAGGCCCTCACCGGAGATCACCTCGGTGCCGGCCCCGATCACCATGCCCGGCGTGACGCCGTCCTGCACCGCGGGGTTGCCCGCCTGGCCGACACCGACGATCCGACCGTCCCGTACGCCGATGTCGGCCTTGACGATCCCCAGCACGGCGTCCATCACGATCACCGAGGTGATTACCAGGTCGAGTGCGCCGTCGGCGTTGCGCAGCCCGGGCATCTGCGCCATGCCGTCGCGGACGGACTTCCCGCCGCCGTAGATGGCCTCCTCGCCGGGGGTGATCAGGCTGCGTTCGACGCACGCGACCAGTTCGGTGTCGGCCAGCCGGAACCGGTCGCCCGCGGTCGGGCCGTACAGCGACGCGTACTGCCGCCGTGGAATGACGCTCACCGCTGCTCTCCCGTCCCGGCGAAGCCGAGCTCGGCGGCGCGGGTGACGGCCCGGCGCACCGTCCACCGCGCCGACGTGCCGCCGTCGAGCAACCCGTTGAACCCGATCACCCGCCCCGAACCGCCGAACTCGACGAGGTCGACGTCCCGCTCGTCGCCCGCCTCGAACCGGATCGACTGTCCGGAAGGGACGTTCGGACGCATGCCCAGCGTTGCCGCGCGGTCGAACTCCAGCACCCGGTTCACCTCGAAGAAGTGGAAGTGCGAGCCGACCTGGATCGGCCGGTCGCCGGTGTTGCGCACCGGGACGCGCAGCGTGCGCCGGCCCGCGTTGATCTCGACCGGTTCGTCGGACAGCAGCCACTCACCTGGAATCATCACTCACCTACGGGATCGGGTTGGCCACGGACACGAGTTGGGTTCCGGTGCGGAAGGTGGCCTCGACCTGGACCAGGTTCACCATCTCCGGTACTCCCGGCAGGACGTCGTCCCGGGTCAGGACCTGCTTGCCCAGTTCGATCACCTCCGCGACCGACCGGCCGTCCCGCGCCGCCTCCAGCAGTGCCTCGGTGATCAGCGCGATCGACTCGGGGAAGTTCAGCTTCAGCCCCCGGTCGCGGCGCCGCCGCGCCAATCCGGCCACCTGGTAGATCACCAGTTTCTCGGTTTCCCGGGGGCTGAGCATCAGGGACGACTGCCACGTCTCGATGCGCGGCTGCCCGGGACTGTTCTCCGCCATGGCGCTCTAGAATCCGGCCAGGCCCTGGGGACTGTTGTACGGGATCTCCGCGCGGGTCACCTCGCTGAGCGATCCGTCCGGCTGGACGGCGTAGCCGACGAGCACCGACGCGTTCGCGTAGATCTGGTACAGGTAGCCGCCGTCCGGGCTGAGCCAGTTGTCGCTCGGTCCACTGCTGACTGTCCCGTTGAGCGCCCGGAACGTGCCGTCACCGGGGACCTTCGGGCACGCCGCGTCGTGTGCGACCGAGATCACGTCACCGTCGATGCGGAACACACTGATGTTGCTGTAGCCGAAGTTCGTCGCGAACACCCACTTGTCGTCCGGCGAGACGGCCAGCCAGCACAGCTCCGAGGGCAGGCCGGCGCTGGTGTCGATCTTCACGACCGGACCGGTCGAGATCTGCCCGCGGGCGTTGAGCGTGGCCAGGCCGACACCGTCGCCGACGGCGTAGCCGATGACGAAGTGGTCCGGCCGGTGGTGCAGGAACGCGGGGTAGAACGGTGATCCGCTCCCGCCGTCCTGGAACATCCCGTCACCCAGCGAACCGTCCGGCCGCACCGGGAACACCACGATGCCGTCCGGGTCGGGCGCGTTGGACGCCACGGACCGCTTCGAACCGTCCGGCCGCTCCACCCACAGGATGGGTGAGCCGTCCGGGTTGGGCTTGGCGGGCTCGTCGAACGTCGTGCCGACGACGAGGAACTTCTCGTCCGGCGACAGCACGACCATTGTGGACACGCGCAGTGGCTTGTCCGGTGTGTTCACGGTGTAGCCCTCGGGGCGCGCGGTGAGCTTGCCGTCCGCGTCCACCGACATCAGCCGCACGTGGTCCGGGCCGAAGGAGTGCAGGACGAACAGCGTGCCGCACGCGGGCGAGTAGGCCAGCGACTTGGCCGTGCCGCTGCGGCCGTCCACGATGTTGCCGGTCCGCTTGACGTCCAGCAGGGTCAGCTTGCCGTCGGCGCCCACACCGAAGCTGGACACCGAGTTGTCACCGCCGTTGGTGGCGAACAGGAAACGCCGGTCGGCGGTGAGGATGACGCTGCCCGCGGCCTCGAACGCGTTGGGTGCGCTCTCCTGCTTGCTGATCGGCTTGTACACGCCGGAACCGGCGCCGCCGGTGGGAACGCGCTCCACTTCGGTGAGCACCCCGTTCGCCGCCCGGGTGTAGTGGATGACGATGTTCCTGATCTCGTTGGACTGCAGATAGAGATGCCCACCGGCCTGCATGCTTTCCTGTGGTTGCATGGGAGAAGCATCCTGCCGGGGCACACCCGTCGCGTCAGTGAGCACACGGGCCGCGCACCCCGGTCGTTGTCCTCAGGTGCCGGGTCGACCCGGTAGGGCGGTGTCGAGCTGACCGCGGGACGTGACACCGAGCTTGGTGAACACCTTGCGCAGGTGGTACTGGACGGTGTGCGAGCTGATGAACAGCCGCGTGGCGATCTCCGGATTGGACAGGCCGTCCCGGGCCATCCTGGCGATCTGAGCCTCCTGGGCGGTGAGTTCACCGTTCGGGCTCGCGTCGACCCGCCTGCCGACGGCGGCGCCCGCCGCCTGCAGTTCGCGGCGGGCCCGTTCGGCGAACGCGGCGAGGCCCATGGTGTCCGCCATCGTGTGGGCGGTGCGCAGGTGGGTGCGTGCCTCGCTGTGCCGGCGTTCCCTGCGCAACCATTCCCCGTACAGCAGGTGGGCGCGGGCGAGGTCGACGCGCATCCGTGTCCGACCGAGACGGCCGACCGACTCGCGGTACCAGGCCTCGGCCGCGTCGCCGTCGCTCAGCAGCGCCTGGGACCGGGCGCGCAGGCCCAGTGCCCAGTCGGTGCCACTGGTCCGGGTCATCTCGGCGAGCCCGCGGTAGGCATCGACCGCGGTCTCGGGCTGTTCGGCGCGCACGGCGGCCTCGACCAGTTCGACCAACGGGAAGATGTGCGAGCCCGGGTCGGGCGTGTAGCTCGTGGCCCGCCGCGCGGCGGCCAGCGCGTCGGCGTAGCGGCCCAAGCCGTTGCAGAGCACCGCGTACGCCCACTCGGCGAAGGTGATCCCGACCCCTTCGCCCCGCTGGGTCAGCTCCGCCATCGTGGTGTGCAGCACCTCGGTCGTCGCGGCCTCGTCGCCGCGGAACGCCGCCAGTCC
>DASZXM010001150.1:0-7405 GCA_035546415.1 Pseudonocardiaceae bacterium | reverse complement strand
CTACTACTACGGCGGCGGTGGCGGCTCGATCGGCCAGAAGGCCAGCGGCGGCTCGTTCACCGCGCCGGACAACGCGACGGTCCGGACCAACTCCGGCAAGACCATCCAGCGCGGCGGGTTCGGCATCACCGGCAAGGTCGGCGGAAGCGGAGGCTCCTGAGTGCGCAGGGAACGGTCCGCGCCGCGGCCGAACTGGCGGGACGAGATCCACGGCCAGGGCCTGGTGTTCGACATCCCGGGCCGGGACGCGGCCGGTGGCGCCCGTCCGTACTGGGACGAGTCCGTGCACTACGTCTTCGCGATGGACGAGATCCTGTCGCTGGAGGCGGACGTCGAGACCCTGCACTCGATGTGCCTGGACGCCGTGGAGCACGTGGTGCTCACCGACCGGTACAAGGACTTCGGCATCCCGGAGTGGGCGTGGCCGGCGATCGCCGAGTCCTGGCGGCGGTCCGACCCGCACGTCTACGGCCGGTTCGACCTGCGCTACGACGGCTCCGGCCCGGCGAAGCTGTTGGAGTACAACGCCGACACGCCCACGTCGCTGCTGGAGGCGGCCGTGGTGCAGTGGTTCTGGAAGACCACGGTGTTCCCGGACGACGACCAGTGGAACTCGATCCACGAGAAGCTGGTGGACCGCTGGCGGGCCGTGGGCGACCTGCTGCCCAAGCCGGAGCTGCACTTCACGTGGTCGTCGGCTGACACGTCCGGCGAGGACCACGTGACCATCACGTACCTCCAGGAGACGGCCGCCGAGGCCGGTCTGGACACCGTCGGGCTGGCCATCGAGGACCTGGGCTGGGACCCGCTGCTGAAGCGGTTCGTCGATCTGGCCGAGGCGCCGATGAGCACCGTCGTGAAGCTCTACCCGTGGGAGTGGATCGTCACCGAGCAGTTCGGCCGCCACGCCGTCGAGTCGCTGCCGGCGACGATGTGGATCGAGCCGCTGTGGAAGATGCTGCTGTCCAACAAGGCGTTGCTGGCGGTGCTGTGGGAGATGCACCCCGGCCACCCGAACCTGCTGCCGGCGTTCCTGGACCAGCCCGGGTTCCTCACCGAGTACGTGCGCAAGCCGAAGCTGGGCCGGGAGGGCGCGAACATCCAGATCGTCGCGCCCGGCCACGAGGTCAGCACCGGCGGCGTGTACGGCGAGGAGGGCTTCGTGTACCAGCTCTTCGACCCGCTGCCCGAATACGACGGCTACCGGCCGGCGCTGGGCGCGTGGGTGGTCGCCGACGAGGCGGCCGGGTTGGGCATCCGGGAGACCGCGGGCCTGATCACCGACGACGGCGCGTCGTTCGTGCCGCACCGGATCGTCGACTGAGGCACCCCACTATCAACTGAGCGGTCAACCCGCCGACGGCACCGGTGCGCCGGACCGGGTGGCCAGCCACTGCTGGATCTCGGTGAGGTTGCCGGCCGGGTCGCGCAGGTAGGCGGTGCGGATGCGGCCGTCCTGCTCGAACGGCCCGGCGACCACGGCGCCGCCGCGTCCGGTCACGTCCGCCAGGTAGCCGGCCAGGTCGTCGACGCGCAGGCAGACCATGGACCGGTCGGTGTCGCGCAAGGCGTCGCCGAGGGTGTCGGCCAGCGACGCCCTGTCGTGCAGCGCGAGGGTGCTGCCCTGCTCGGGCTTGAACGCCGCGTACGGCGGCCGTGGGTCGTCGAACTGCGGTGTCAGGCCGATGACGTCCCGGTAGTAGCCGACGGCGGCGGCGAAGTCGGACACGATGAGCCGGGTCTGCGCGAAATGCATGGGACCATCCAATCATGGGATATACCCACGAATAATCGGACTGGTCGCGGAGACTAGGCTGACATGCTGTGATCGAGCTTCGTACCGTGCGCGAGAACCCGGAGGCGGTGCGTGCTTCGCAGCGTGCCCGCGGCGAGGACGAGACGCTGGTCGACGGTCTGCTGTCCGCCGACGAACGCCGCCGCGCCGCCGTCTCCCGGGCCGACGCGCTGCGGGGCGAGCAGAAGGCACTGGGCAAGCGGGTCGGCAGGGCGCAGGGCGACGAGCGCGCCGCGCTGCTGGCCAAGGCCAAGGAACTCGCCGCCGAGGTGAAGGCGGCCGAGGCCGAGCAGGGGCGGGCCGACGAGGCGCTCACGGCCGCGCACAAGCGCGTCTCCAACATCGTCGAGGACGGCGCCCCCGCGGGCGGCGAGGACGACTACGTCGTGCTCAAGCACGTCGGCGACGTGCCGCGGTTCGACTTCGCGGTACGCGACCACCTGGCGCTGATGGAGGGCCTGGCCGCCGTCGACATGGAGCGCGGCGCGAAGGTGTCCGGCGCCCGGTTCTACTTCCTGCGCGGCGTCGGCATGCAGTTGCAGCTGGGCCTGCTGAACATGGCCGTGGCGCAGGCGCTGGAGAACGGCTTCGTGCCGATGGTCACGCCGACACTGGTGCGGCCGGAGATCATGGAGGGCACCGGTTTCCTGGGGGCCCACGCCAGCGAGGTCTACCGGCTGCGCGACGACGACCTGTACCTGGTCGGCACGTCGGAGGTGCCGCTGGCCGGCTACCACAGCGACGAGATCCTCGACCTGTCGGCCGGCCCGATCCGGTACGCCGGCTGGTCGTCGTGCTACCGGCGGGAAGCCGGGTCGTACGGCAAGGACGTCCGCGGCATCATCCGCGTGCACCAGTTCGACAAGGTCGAGATGTTCTCCTACTGCCCGCCCGAGCAGGCGCACGACGAGCACCTGCGCCTGCTGGCCTGGGAGGAGGAGATGCTCGCGAAGGTCGAACTGCCCTACCGGGTGATCGACGTGGCAGCGGGCGACCTGGGGTCCAGCGCGGCCCGCAAGTACGACTGCGAGGCCTGGGTGCCCTCCCAGCAGGCGTACCGCGAGGTCACGTCCACATCGAACTGCACGACGTTCCAGGCCCGCAGGCTGAACATCCGCTACCGGGACGCCGACGGCAAGCCGCAGACGGCCGCCACGCTCAACGGCACGCTCGCCACCACCCGGTGGATCGTCGCCATCATGGAGAACCACCAGCAGGCGGACGGTTCGGTCGTCGTGCCCGAAGCGCTCCGGCCCTACCTGGGCGGACGCGAAGTGCTGACCCCGACGGGCCGCGTGAACTGACCGGATAGCCTGTACGCCGTGACCACCAACACGGACGTGTGGCTGATCATCCCTGTCTACAACGAGGCGACAGTGATCGGGGACGTCGTGCGCGAGGCACGGCAGACGTTTCCGAACATCGTGTGCGTCGACGACGGCAGCTGGGACGGCTCGGCCGACCGGATCAGGGCTGCCGGCGCGCACCTGGTCCGCCACCCGATCAACCTCGGGCAGGGCGGCGCGCTGCAGACCGGCATCGAGTACGCACGCAGCCGGCCCGGTGCCGAGTACTTCGTCACGTTCGACGCGGACGGCCAGCACCAGGTCGCCGATGTCGTGGCGATGGTCGCGCGGCTGCGCGCCGAGCCGGTGGACATCGTCGTCGGCACCCGATTCCACGGCGACACGTCGCACATCCCGCTGCTCAAGCGGATCGTGCTGCGCACCGTGGTGGCACTGAGCCCCCGGCTGCGCCGGATGGGCCTGACCGACGCGCACAACGGCCTGCGCGCGTTCAACCGCACGGTCGCCGACCAGATGGACATCACGTCCAACGGCATGGGCCACGCGTCGCAGATCGTGGAGCTGATCGACCGGCGCAAGTGGCGGGTCGTCGAGCAGCCGGTGACGATCGTCTACACCGAGTACTCGATGGCCAAGGGCCAGTCCCTGATCAACGGCGTGAACATCCTGTTCGAGTCGGCCCTGAAGACCGGTCCGAGGCGATAACCGTGATCATCCAGTTCCTGCTCATCGTGGCCGTCATCCTGATGATGGTGTTCTTCCTGCGCTGGCACGGCACGTCCCGGGCCAGTGCGGGGGTCAAGATCGGCTTCGTGCTGTTCCTGGGCTTCGGGGTCCTCGCGGTGCTCAATCCGGACGCCACGACCCGGGTGGCCCGGGTGGTCGGCGTCGGCCGCGGCACCGACCTGTTGCTCTACGGCCTGATCGTCGGCTTCGCGTTCGCCATGATCAACATGTACCTGCGCTTCCGGTCGATGCAGGTGCGCGAGGCGCGCCTGGTCCGCGCCATCGCGCTGCGCGACGCCCAGGCGCCTACCGACGAGTCCTGAAGTAGTCCACGGTCCGCCGGACGCCCTCGGCCACGTCCACCTGGGGCGTCCAGCCGATCTCCTCGGCCGCCCGGGAGGCGTCCAGCGCGGACGCCCGCAGGTCGCCCAGCCGCGCCGGTGCGTTCTCCGGCTCGTCCGGTGCGCCCGCGGCCGCCGCGACCAGTGTGTGCAGCTGCCGGTCGGTGGTCTGCACGCCGGTGCCGATGTTGTAGCGGCGGCCGTTGCCGGCCGGGCCGGACGCGATGACGAACGCGTTGGCCACGTCGCCGACGTACACGTAGTCGCGGGTGTTGGCGCCGTCGCCGAAGATCCGGGTCGGCTCACCGGCCAGCAGGCGCTGCGCGAAGATCGCGACCACGCCCGCCTCGCCGTGCGGGTCCTGCCGGGGCCCGTACACGTTGGCCAGCGCCAGGTGCGTGCACTCCAGCTGGTAGAGCTGGCGGAACGCGTTGAGGTACAGCTCGCCGGACACCTTGCTCACCGCGTACGGCGACAGCGGGTTCACCGGGGTGGCCTCGGACACCGGCAGGTCGTCGGGTGTGCCGTAGATCGACCCGCCGGACGACGCGAACACGATCTTGCGCACACCCGCCTTGCGGGCCGCCTCGGCCACGTTGATGGTGCCCAGCACGTTCTGCGTGGCGTCGCCGATCGGATCGGTGACGCTCTTGCGGACGTCGATCTGCGCGGCGAGGTGGCAGACCACCTCGGGCTGCGCCTCGGTGCAGACGTCCACCAGTTCGGGTGAGTTCACGTCGAGCCGGTGGAACGTGGCGCCCGCGGCGAGGTTCTCCGTCCGGCCACGGGACAGGTCGTCGACGACGTGCACGTCATGGCCCTGCGCCAACAGCTGGTCGACCAGTGTCGAACCGATGAACCCGGCACCGCCCGTGACCAGGAATCGCACGTCGAGAACCCCTTCAGTTCGTGGGTGCCCACCGTAGCAACACCAGCGGCCGACTCCGGGACGAGTTCGCCGCCGTCAGTTCGCCGCCAGTTCGTCGGCCACGTGCCGGGCGATCTCCAGTGCGCTCGTCGCCGCCGGTGACGGCGCGTTCAGCACGTGCACCTGGTCCCGGGCGGTCTCGATCAGGAAGTCGTCCACCAGTGAACCGTCGGGCAGCAGCGCCTGCGCGCGCACGCCGGCCTCGGCGCGCACCAGGTCGCCCGGTCGGATCGCCGGCACCAGCCGGGCCAGGTCGGCCGCGAACCGCCGCCGGGACAGTGACCGCCGGACCTCGTCGACACCGGTGCGCCCGTACCTGGCGGCCAGCCGCCACATGCCGGGGAACCGGGCGACTTCGGCGACGTCCCGCACCGAGATGTCCGCCCAGCGGTAACCCTCCCTGGCCAGGGCGAGCACGGCGTTCGGGCCGGCGTGCACGCTGCCGTCCAGCAGCCGGGTGAGGTGCACGCCCAGGAACGGCAGTGCCGGGTCGGGCACGGGGTAGATCAGGCCGCGCACCAGGCCGCGGGCGCGCGGCCGCAGCTGGTAGTACTCGCCGCGGAACGGCACGATCGTCGCCTTCGGCCGTAGGCCGGCCAGCCGCGCCACCCGGTCGGACTGCAGGCCGGCGCAGTTGACCAGTGCGTCGGACCGGATCACGCCGTCCGGCGTGGCCACCTCGACACCGCCGGAGACGCCCCCGGACCGGCCCGGCCGGATGCCCAGCACCGGCGTGGCCGGCCGCAGGTCGGCGCCTGCCGCCTCCAGTTGCTTGACCAGGACCGCGCACACGGCGGGGAAGTCGATGACCGCCGTCGTCTCCACCCACATCGCGGCGACGCACGCCACTTCCGGCTCGTGTTCGTGCGCCTCCGCCGCGCCGATGCGGGTCACCGGCACACCGTTGGCCCTGGCCCGCTCGGCGAGATTGTCCAGCCGGGGCACCTCGTCGTCGGTGACGGCGACGACGAGCTTGCCGCACACGTCCACCGGCACGCCGTTGTCCTTGGCGAACGCCACCATGGACGCGTTGCCGGCCACCGACATGCGCGCCTTGAACGACCCGGGCCGGTAGTAGAGGCCGGCGTGCACGACATTGCTGTTGTGCCCTGTCTGGTGTGCCGCCCAGTGGTCCTCCTTCTCGCACACCGTGACGTGGTCGCCGCGCGCGGTCAGTTCCCGCGCCACCGCGAGCCCGATGATGCCGCCGCCGACGACCGTGACATGTCGCACCGTAGCCTCCTGGATACACTCCGTGCGGTAAGGAGCTGGGACCAATGACTGACAGCATCGCACTCGGCCGGCCCACGGTGGGTGCCGACGAGCTCGCCGCCGTGGCCGAGGTGTTCCGTTCCGGCTGGTTGGCGGGCCAGGGCCCGGCATGCCGGACGTTCGAGGACGAATTCGCGGCCGCGATCGGCGCCGCGCACGCGGTCGCGGTGAGCAACTGCACGGCCGCGCTGCACCTCGCGTTGCTCACGCACGGTGTCGGTCCGGGTGACGAGGTGATCGTCGCCGACCACACGTTCCCGGCCACCGCGCACGCCGTCCTGTTCACCGGGGCGACGCCGGTGTTCGCCGACGTGCTGCCGGACACCGGCTGCGTCGACCCGGCCGCCGTGGAGTCGCTGGTCGGGCCGCGGACGGTCGGCGTGGTCGCCGTGGACAACGCCGGCCTGCCCGCCGACTACGCCGAACTGGCCGACGTGACCGGCCGGCACGGCCTGTTCCTGGTGGAGGACGCCGCCTGCGCGGCGGGCGCCACCTACCGCGGCCGCAACGCCGGCACGCTCGCGCCGATCGGCTGCTTCTCCTTCCACGGCCGCAAGGGCATCACCGCGGGCGAGGGCGGCATGTTCGTCACCGACGACGCCGGGCTGGCCGCCCGGGCCCGGTCGCTGGGCGCGTTCGGCATCGAGAGCGCCCTGACCAGGGCGGGCGAGCGCGGCCTGCCGGTCCCGTCGTTCACCGAACTGGGCCACAACTACAAGATGTCCGACATCGCGGCCGCGATCATGCGCGTGCAGCTGCGCCGCCTGCCGGACCTGCTGGCCCGCAGGCGGCGGATCGCGGCGGCGTACCGGGAGCTGCTGGCCGGCCTGCCGCTGCGGCTGCCGGTCGAGCCCGCCGACCGCCGGCACGCCTGGCAGAGCTACGTCGTGGTGCTCGACGACGACGTGGACCGCGGCGCCGTCGCGGGCGCGCTGCGCGGCGCCGGCATCGGCTGCACCATCGGCACCTACGCCTGCCATGTGCAGCCGGTCTACGCCAGCCGCCAGGACTGCCCGGTGTCGCGGCACCTGTTCGA
>DASZXM010001149.1:0-8969 GCA_035546415.1 Pseudonocardiaceae bacterium | reverse complement strand
TCCCAGGTTCCGGTTCGGCTTGCTCGACCACGAATCCCAAGACTAGGCGGTGTCCTGGCTCACGCTGCGCGCGGACCTGTTCCCAGCATCGGCGGTCCGGTGGGGCCGAGGTCACCGGCCGGGTCCTGCCAGGGGAGCAGGGGCAGCTTGCCGCGCACCAGGAACACGGCGATCAGCAGGACGATGGCGGCGGCAGCGGCCGCGGTGGGCAACTGGTAGGTGCGGCCGTCGAACGTGCTGCCGGTGGGTGGGACGACCATGGCGACGAAGGCGCTGACGATGGTGGCCGCGGTGCGGAACCCGGACGCGCCGATCGCGGCGGCCAGCGGGATGGCGGCCCACAGCAGGTACCAGGCCTGGACGGTGGCGCCGAGGACGACGACGGCGCCCAGGCTCAGGCCGAGGCCGATCATCGGCCGCAGGCGGCCCTTCCAGGTGTCCCACAGCAGTTTGACCATGATGACGACGCTGGCCAGTTCGCCGATGAGCCGCATGATGTCGATGGTGCTGTCGCTGTGGTTGCCCAGGCCGAACGCGATGCCCAGGCCGCCGGCCAGGAAGCCAAGGCCGGTCATGGGGGACATCCAGCTCTTCACCAGGCCGTTGGTGCTCAGCGCACCGATCCAGCCGAAGCCCAGTCCGGTGCCCAGGGACGCGGCCACGATGATCACGGCGAACACGCCTGCGCACAGGGCGGCGGCGGCCACCAGATGGCGTGGCCGGGCGCCCCAGCGGCGGGCGACCATGACGCCGAGGAAGCCGAGGGCGGGGGCAGCGGAGATCTTCACGGCGGCGCCGGCGGTGATGACGGCGGCGCCGGCGATCAGCCAGAGGATCTCCTGCCGGGTGACCGGTGGTGCGGGTTGGCCGGGCACGTGTCGCGGCAGGTGGCGCAGGGCCAGTTCGAACCCGGCGAGCATCGGCCCGATCATCAGCGCCTCGTTGTGCGAGCCGATGACGAGGTGCCAGATGACCAGCGGGTTGGCCACGCCCAGCCACAGCGCGCTGACGGTGGGTACGTCGAAGCGGCGGGCCAGCCGGGGCAGCGCCCACACGATCATCGCCAGGCCGACGAGTTCCAGCAAACGTTGCAGGTAGACGCCGGTGACGACGTGGTCGCCGGACAGGGCGGTGATGACGCGGCCGACGGTGATGAACAGCGGTCCGTACGGGTCGGGGGTGTCACGCCAGATGTTGGGCACGCCGCGGGTGAGCGGGTCGGCGACGCCCAGCGCGGGCGCCGGACCCAGCAGGTAGGGGTTGAGGCCGAGCGCGGCGATCTTGCTCTGCGCGAGGTAGCTGTAGACGTCCTTGCTGAACATGGGCGGCACGAACACCAGCGGCACGACCCAGGTCAGGATGGTGCGTTTGAGCTGGCCGCGGGAGAGCAGCCGGGGCCTGCCCGGCCGGACGAAGCGGCCCAGCCACAGCCAGGACAGCACGATCATGGCCATGCCGGCGAACGCGCAGGCCAGCGCCACGGTCGGCATACGGGAGAACAGGCCCAGCACGGGCACGGTGGTCAGCGGGTTGAACACGGGTGACGCGCCCGCGCCGAGCGAACCGGCGGCCAGCAGGAGCGCGCCGATCGTGCCGAATCGGCGGATCACGTCCAGTTGGCGGGTCTCGTCCGGGTTCAGTGGGGGTGCGTCGGCGTCGAGCGTGGTCGGGTGGGCGTCGGTGGTCGTGCGGGCGTCGGTGCCTGCCGCTGCTGCCGGTCCGTCCGGGACCGGTGACCGCTCCGTCTCGCCCATCACCACGCTGGGAGCCTATCGAGCGACCGTCACGGAATGTTTCGAGTTGCTGAGTTGTCTCCATTGGTGGAGGTCGGGCGGGCTTCGGCGCCGCCGGGTGTGAGAGTCAGATCACGTATGCCGCCCCTGTCTTTGCCCCCGCATTCGAAATACGTCACACTTGTGTTGTGAAAAACGTCGGCGCAGCTCCCAGCCCCGTGCCAGGTGGCACGGGCACTGGTGGCGGCACCGATGGCCGGACCCGGCAGGCGGTCAGCAAGCTGCTGCTGGAGCGGGGGCCGGTCACGGCGGCGTTGATCGCGGATGCCCTCGGTCTGTCCCCGGCCGCCGTGCGCAGGCACCTGGACGCGCTGGTGGCCGACGGCGAGGTCGGCACGCGGGACGCCCCGCGGCGCGGCCAGCGGGGTCGGGGTCGCCCGGCCAAGCTGTTCCTGCTGACCGAGGCCGGCCGGGCCCGGTTCGGCCACGCCTACGACGACCTGGCCGTGTCCGCCCTGCGGTTCCTCGCCGACAAGGGCGGGGAACAGGCGATCCGGGCGTTCGCGGAGAGCCGGGTGGAGGCGATGATCGGCCGGCACCGGTCCGACGTCACCGGCCAGCCGGACGCCGAGGCGCGGGCGCGGGCCCTCGCCACGGCGCTGACCAGGGAGGGCTACGCTGCGTCAACCCGCGATGTCGGGTCGGGAGAGCAGCTGTGCCAGCACCACTGCCCGGTGGCCCACGTGGCCGCCGAGTTCCCGCAGCTGTGCGAGGCCGAGACGGCGGCGTTCGCCGACCTGCTCGGCACGCACGTGCAACGCCTGGCGACCATTGCCCGCGGCGACGCGGCATGCACCACCCATGTGCCGGCCGGTACGCACCCGAACGCGCACCGGCCGGGACCAGAGCCATCCCCGTGTGTCGAACGCGAGGAACCGAACACGAAGCACGGAGGGGAGCCCGCATGACTGCCGCTGCACAGCAGCGCACGCCCACCACGCCTGCCGAGTCACCGCTGACGCAGGAGGAGACGCTCGCGACGCTCGGCCGGTACGAGTACGGCTGGGCCGACGCCGACGTGGCAGGCGCGAGCGCCCGTCGTGGCCTGGACGAGGACGTGGTCCGGGACATCTCGGCGAAGAAGAGCGAACCGGAGTGGATGCTGGAGGCGCGGCTGAAGGCGCTGCGCCTGTTCGAGCGCAAGCCCATGCCCAACTGGGGCGCCGACCTGTCCGGCATCAACTTCGACACGATCAAGTACTTCGTGCGCTCCACCGAACAGCAGGCCGCGTCGTGGGACGAGCTGCCCGAGGACATCAAGAACACCTACGACAAGCTGGGCATCCCGGAGGCGGAGAAGCAGCGGCTGATCGCCGGTGTCGCGGCCCAGTACGAGTCCGAGGTCGTCTACCACAAGATCCGCGAGGACCTGGAAGCCCAGGGCGTGATCTTCCTGGACACCGACACCGGTCTCAAGGAGCACCCGGAGCTGTTCCAGGAGTACTTCGGTTCGGTGATCCCCGCCGGTGACAACAAGTTCTCCGCGCTGAACACGGCCGTGTGGTCCGGCGGCAGCTTCATCTACGTGCCGAAGGGCGTGCACGTGGACATCCCGCTGCAGGCCTACTTCCGGATCAACACCGAGAACATGGGCCAGTTCGAGCGGACGCTGATCATCGTCGACGAGGACGCCTACGTGCACTACGTCGAGGGCTGCACCGCGCCGATCTACAAGTCCGACTCGCTGCACTCGGCCGTGGTGGAGATCATCGTCAAGAAGGGCGGCCGCTGCCGCTACACGACGATCCAGAACTGGTCGAACAACGTCTACAACCTGGTCACCAAGCGCGCCAAGGCCGAAGAGGGCGCGACCATGGAGTGGATCGACGGCAACCTGGGCTCCAAGGTCACCATGAAGTACCCGTCGGTGTTCCTGATGGGCGAGCACGCCAAGGGCGAGGTGCTGTCCATCGCGTTCGCCGGCGAGGGCCAGCACCAGGACGCGGGCGCCAAGATGGAGCACCTGGCGCCGCACACGTCCTCGACGATCGTGTCGAAGTCGGTGGCGCGCGGCGGTGGCCGCACCTCCTACCGGGGTCTGGTGCGGGTGCACAAGCGGGCGCACCACTCCAAGTCGACGGTCAAGTGCGACGCGTTGCTGGTGGACACCATCAGCCGTTCGGACACCTACCCGTACGTGGACATCCGCGAGGACGACGTGTCCATGGGCCACGAGGCGACCGTGTCGAAGGTCAGCGAGGACCAGCTGTTCTACCTGATGTCGCGCGGCCTCACCGAGGACGAGGCGATGGCCATGGTGGTGCGCGGGTTCGTCGAGCCGATCGCGCGGGAACTGCCCATGGAGTACGCGCTGGAACTCAACCGCCTGATCGAGCTGCAGATGGAAGGGGCCGTCGGCTGATCATGACGACCACTGAACACAGCCACGGTGCCGCCCCGGCACGGATCCCGGACGCGTCGCGCGCGGAACGGTTCGCGTCGTTCGACGTCGACGCGTTCGAGGTCCCCGGCGGCCGCGAGGAGGACTGGCGCTTCACGCCGATGAAGCGCCTGCGCGGCCTGCACCAGTCGGCGACCGCCACCGGCTCGGCCACCGTCGCGGTGATCGGTCCGGTGTCCGTCGAGTCGGTGCGCCGGGGTGACGAGCGGCTCGGTGTCGCCGGCACCCCCGGCGACCGCGTCGCCGCGCGAGCGTGGTCCTCGTTCGACGAGGCGACCCTGCTCACCGCGCCGGCCGACACGCGCGTCGAGGAGCCCGTCGTGGTGACGATCACCGGCCCCGGTGCCGGCCAGGTCGCCTACGGCCACCTCCAGGTGCGTGCCGAGCAGTTCGCCGAAGCCGTCGTGGTCCTGGACCACCGCGGCTCGGGCACCTACGCCGACAACGTCGAGTTCGTCGTCGCCGACGGCGCGAAGCTGACCGTGGTCGCGGTGCACGACTGGGCAGACGACGCCGTCCACCTCACCGCCCACCACGCCCGGCTGGGCAGGGACGCGACGCTGCGGCACACCGTGGTGACCCTGGGCGGGGACCTGGTGCGCGTCGCACCGACCGTCACGTTCACCGAGCGCGGCGGCGACGCGGAACTGACCGGCCTGTACTTCGCCGACGCCGGCCAGCACCTGGAACACCGCCTGTTCGTCGACCACGCCGTGCCCAACTGTCGCAGCAACGTCGCCTACAAGGGCGCGTTGCAGGGCGAGGGCGCACACACCGTGTGGATCGGTGACGTGCTGATCCGCGCGGCCGCCGAGGCGACCGACACGTACGAGCTGAACCGCAACCTGGTGCTCACCGCCGGCGCCCGTGCCGACTCGGTGCCCAACCTGGAGATCGAGACCGGCGAGATCGCCGGCGCGGGTCACGCCAGCGCCACCGGCCGGTTCGACGACGAGCAGCTGTTCTACCTGCAGGCCCGCGGCATCCCGGAGGACCAGGCACGGCGGCTGGTGGTGCGCGGGTTCTTCCACGAGATCCTCGCCAAGATCGCGGTGCCGGCGGTGCGCGAGCGCCTCGAAGCGGCCATCGAGGCCGAACTGGCGGCGGTCGGGGCATGACCTCGACGCGGGTGTGCGCGCTCACCGACCTGGACGACGACAAGCCGTTCGCCGTCGAGGTCGGTGACGTGCCCGTCGTGCTGGTGCGGCAGGGCGACGAGGTGCACGCGCTGCGCGACGAGTGCACGCACGCGGAACTGGCGTTGAGCGACGGCGAGATGACCCGCAAGGGCATCGAGTGCTTCCTGCACGGGTCGTGCTTCGACCTGCGCACGGGCGCCCCGTCGTCGCTGCCGGCGACCGAACCGGTGGCCGTGTACGCGGTGCGGGTGACCGACGGCGACGTGTACGTCGACCCCGACCACCGGACCAACTGAAGACTTTCCAGTGACACCAGGAGAAACGAAGTAACGATGGCCACTCTCGAGATCAGGGACCTGCACGTGTCGGTCAACACCGACGACGCGGAGAAGCAGATCCTGGGCGGCGTCGACCTGACGATCAACGCGGGTGAGACGCACGCCATCATGGGCCCCAACGGTTCCGGCAAGTCCACGCTGTCGTACGCGATCGCCGGTCACCCGAAGTACCGGGTGACGTCCGGCGAGGTGCTGTTGGACGGCGAGAGCGTGCTGGACATGACCGTCGACGAGCGCGCCCGTGCCGGCATCTTCCTGGCCATGCAGTACCCGGTCGAGGTGCCCGGCGTGTCCATGTCGAACTTCCTGCGCACGGCCGCCACGGCGGTCCGCGGCGAGGCACCCGCGCTGCGGCACTGGGTGAAGGAAGTCAAGCAGGCAATGGGCGACCTGGAGATCGACCCGGCGTTCGCCGAGCGCAGCGTCAACGAGGGCTTCTCCGGTGGTGAGAAGAAGCGCCACGAGATCCTGCAGCTGTCGCTGCTGAAGCCGAAGATCGCGATCCTCGACGAGACCGACTCCGGCCTGGACGTGGACGCGCTGCGCGTGGTGTCCGAAGGCGTCAACCGGTACAAGGCCGCAGGCGACGTCGGCGTCATGCTGATCACCCACTACACGCGAATCCTGAAGCACATCACCCCGGACTTCGTGCACGTGTTCGCGGGTGGCCGGATCGTCGAGTCCGGTGGTTCGGAGCTGGCCCAGGTCCTGGAGGACGAGGGCTACGTCCGGTACACCGGCGCGAAGCGTGAGGAGGCCGTGACACCGTGACAACGACCGCACTGCCGCTGGACGTCGAGACGCTGCGCAAGGACTTCCCGATCCTGGGCCGGACCGTCCGGGACGGCAAACGGTTGGTGTACCTGGACTCCGGGGCCACGTCGCAGCGTCCCCGACAGGTGCTGGACGCGGAGCGGACGTTCCTGGAGACGTCGAACGCGGCAGTGCACCGCGGTGCGCACCAACTGGCCGAGGAAGCCACGGACGCCTACGAGGGCGCCCGCGCCCGGATCGCCGAATTCGTCGGCGCGCAGGCCGACGACCTGGTGTTCGTGAAGAACGCCACCGAAGGCATCAACCTGGTGGCGTACGCGATGAGCAACGCGTCCACGGCCGGCCGCGAGGCGGAACGCTTCCGGCTGGGCCCGGGCGACGAGATCGTCGTGACGGAGATGGAACACCACGCGAACCTGGTGCCGTGGCAACAGGTCGCCGAACGCACCGGCGCCACGCTCCGCTGGTTCGGCCTCACCGACGACGGCCGCCTCGACCTGTCGAACATCGACGACCTGATCCACGACCACACGAAGGTCGTCGCGTTCGTGCACCAGTCCAACGTGCTGGGCACGGTCAACCCGCCGGCCCAACTGGTGGCGCGGGCCCGTGAGGTCGGCGCGCTGACGGTGCTGGACGCCTGCCAGTCGGTGCCGCACTCCCCGGTCGACTTCGGCGCGCTGGGCGTGGACTTCGCGGTGTTCTCCGGCCACAAGATGCTCGGCCCGTCCGGTGTCGGCGTGCTGTACGGCCGTAATGAGTTGCTGTCGGCCATGCCGCCGTTCCTGACGGGCGGGTCGATGATCGAAATGGTACACATGGCCAAGTCCACGTTCGCGCCACCGCCGCAGCGGTTCGAGGCGGGCGTGCCCATGACGTCGCAGGCGGTCGGCCTGGGTGCGGCGGTGGACTATTTGTCGGTCGTGGGCATGGAACGCATCGCCGAACACGAACACCGCTTGACCGAGGCCGCGCTGCACGGACTGGCGGAGATCCCGGGCGTGCGGATCATCGGCCCCACACCGGACGGCCCGACGGGAACATCCGACCGGGGCGGCGCTGTTTCGTTCGTTGTGGACGGCATTCACGCACACGACGTCGGCCAGGTCCTGGACGACCAGGGTGTCGAGGTGCGCGTCGGCCACCACTGCGCGTGGCCGCTGCACCGGCGGTTCGGCGTGCCGGCGACGGTGCGGGCCACGTTCTACCTGTACAACGACCTCGACGACGTGACCGCGTTGCTCAACGGGGTACGTGAGGCCCAACGGTTCTTCGGGACGGCCTGATGCGACTGGACCAGATGTACCAGGAGATCATCCTGGACCACTACAAGCACCCGCACGGCCGTGGTCTGCGCGAGCCCTACGAGGCCGAGGTGCACCACGTGAACCCCACGTGCGGCGACGAGGTGACACTCCGGGTGCACCTCAAGGGCACGGGCGCGGACGCCGAGGTAGCGGACGTGTCGTACGAGGGCCAGGGTTGCTCGATCAGCCAGGCCGCGACGTCGGTGTTGACGGATCTGGTGGTCGGGCGCACGGTGGAACAAGCGTTCGGCACGATGGACTCGTTCGTCGAGCTCATGCAGAGCCGAGGCCAGATCGAGCCGGACGAGGACGTGTTGGAGGACGCGATCGCGTTCGCCGGCGTGGCCAAGTACCCGGCCAGGGTGAAATGCGCGCTGCTGGGATGGATGGCGTTCAAGGACGCGGTGGCCAGGGCCGGCGTGGAGACGGAGCAGTGATGACCGAGAGCACGGAAATCGACCGCACGGCGGCCGCCTTGCCGGAACCCCCGGCCCCCAAGGCGGACGTGGCCACGATCGACGACGTCGAAGAGGCCATGCGCGACGTCGTCGACCCCGAACTGGGCATCAACGTCGTCGACCTGGGCCTGGTCTACGACATCCGCGTCGACGAGGAGAACACGGCGATCCTCGACATGACGCTGACGTCGGCGGCCTGCCCCCTGACGGACGTCATCGAAGACCAGGCGCGTGGCGCGCTCGTCACCGGCCCGGGCGGCGGCATCGTCAACGACATCAAGATCAACTGGGTCTGGATGCCACCGTGGGGCCCGGAAAAGATCACCGAGGACGGCCGCGAACAACTCCGCGCGCTGGGCTTCACCGTCTGAGACTTGGGCCGGAGGCTTGGGCCCTGGCACTCGTCGCGGCAGCGGAGCTGCCACCCCCGGACTGGTATGTCGGCATGCCACGCCGGCCGGGCCTCGGGTCTGGCCGGCTGGGTCTGGCGCCGGGTCTGGCGCCGGGTCTGATGGCGGGCCTCGCACCTGGGTCTGGCGCGCGGGGTCTGGGACCGGGGTTTGATGGCGGGGCCTGGCACCCGGGTCTGGTGCGCCGGGTCTGGCGCCGGGGTTTGATGGCAGGGCTTGGCCTCCGGGTTTGGCCCGCCGGATCTGGCACCCGGCCCTGACAGCGGGACCTGGTATCCAGGCCCGGCGCCCCCAGCGTCGACACCGGGCACGACCACTCACGAGGCTGCACCATTCGGTGCGGCCTCGT
>DASZXM010001148.1:0-4862 GCA_035546415.1 Pseudonocardiaceae bacterium | reverse complement strand
CCCAACCCCGCCATCGATCTCGCAGGCTCGCCGTTCGTGGTCAACCGGGAGTTGCTGGAATGGCGGTCCGACGACGGCCCGCTGCGCGCGGGCGTCAGCTCGTTCGGCGTCGGCGGCACCAACGCGCACCTCGTCATGTCGGCGGCACCGACCCGGACCGCTCCGGCGCGCTCCGGGCCGCGCATCCTGCCGGTCTCCGCCGCGTCGGCCGACGCGCTGGACCGGTTGCGTGCCGACCTCGCCGACCGGCTCGCCGACGGACCGGAACTGCCGTCCGTGGCACGGTCGTTGACCGACCGCCGCCGTCACACGCACCGCACAGCCGTCGTGGCGGGCGATTCCGCCGAAGCGGCGACGGCGCTGCGGGCCCAGAGCGGGCCGGGCACCGACCGGCGGCTGGACCGCGTCGCGTTCCTGTTCCCCGGCCAAGGAACCCTGCGCCACCCGGCCGCGGCCGCCGCGCACCGGCTGCTGTCCGGCTTCCGTACCCACTTCGACGACATCGCCGACACGCTCGCCAGGCGGCACGGCGTGGACATCACTCCGGTGGTGTCCACGCAGGCCGTCCCCGGTGAATGGTTCGCCGACACCGTGCACCAGCAGTTGGGCCTGTTCGCCATCGGCTACGCGCTCGGCCGGCAGTTCGACGAGTGGGGCATCCGACCGGCCGCCATGGTGGGCAACAGCATCGGCGAGTACGCGGCGGCGGCGCTGGCCGGCGTCTGGACGGTGGCCGACGCGGCGAGCCTGGTGTTCGAGCGGGCCACCGCGATGTTCGCCACCGCACCCGGCCGCATGGTGGCCGTCGACGCGCCCGCCGCCGACGTGACCGTGCGCATCGCAGGGTTCGACGGGGTGACCGTCGGCGTGGCCGGCACCGGGAGTGTCGTGGTGTCCGGACCGGCGGACGCCATGGCCGACCTGCTGGCCGGTGACGCGCTGGCCGGGTTGGACGTCCGGCCGCTGACCACCCAGCGCGCGTTCCACTCCGCGCTGATGGACCCGGCGGCCGCCGCGCTCCGCGACATCCTGGCCGACGTGCCGACCGGGCAGTCCCGGCTGCCGATCGTGTCCACCCGCACCGGTGACTGGGCCGATCCGGCCGCGTTGCGCACCCCGGCGTACTGGGCGGGCCAGATGCGCGAGCCGGTGCTGCTGGACGCGGCCGCGGGCACCCTGCTGGCAGCGGGCTGTGACACGTTCGTCGAACTGGGGCCGGGCAGTTCGATGCTCGGCACGCTGCGCCGCCATCCACACCGGACCTCGGCCGGTAACGCGATTCCACTGCTGGGGCGGCCGGACGACGACGGCGAACGCGCGCTGCTGCGTGCGTTGGGCACCCTGTGGGAACTCGGCGCGGACACCCTGCCGGCCGAGCCGGCCAGCACACCGAGGGTCGCGCTGCCACCGCATCCCTTCGCCGCCCGTGACCCGCGCACCACACCGGCTGCGCCACCTCGCCCGGCCACGCCACCTCGCCCGGCGGCCCGCCCGGCGGCGGGGTCGGCGCTCGCCCGGCTGTGGTGCACGGCGTTGGGCACCGACAGCGTGTCCGACGGCGACGACTTCTTCGCGCTCGGCGGCGAGTCACTGATGGCCGTGAACCTGGTCAACCAGGCCGCCCGGCAGGCCGGTGTGACGCTGTCGGTGGCGGAGTTCACCGCGACGCCCACGTTCGGCCACCTGGTGCGCATGGCGGGGGACCGGGCACCGGACGTCCCCGGAGTGGCCCGGCTGGCGCCAGGCACCGGCCGACCGGTGTTCCTCGTCGCGGACGCCACCGGCACCGTCCTGGGCTACCGGACCGTGGCCGGCCAGTTGGGCCGGCCCGTGTTCGGTCTGGAAGCCGACGGTGACCGGATCGAGGACATCGCGGCAGCCCACCTCGACGCGGTGCTCGGGACACAGCCGCACGGCCCGTACACGATCGGCGGCTGGTCGTTCGGTGCGACGGTGGCCCACGAACTGGCCCGCAGGCTCACCGAACGCGGGTGCGACGTCGACGTCCTGCTGTGCCTGGACGGCTGCACGCCCGACACCCGGGGCCTGCCGATCGCCGTGCGCCCGGACCATCTGACGGCCGGCGTGCGCATGGGCGGTGCAGTAGCCCTGGGCATCGGGCCGGCCGGCCGGCGGTTGCGCGGCAGTCCGGCGCTGCGAAGACGGTTCGCGCACAACATGGCCGCGCTGTTGCGCTACCGGCCCCGGCCGGTGGACGTGCCCGCGGTGCTGTTCGCGACCCGAGCGAGCCTGCGCGGTGCCACCCGGTACGCCACGGTCTACCGGAGCCTGCGGATCGAACCGGTCGGCGGCGACCACTGGTCGATGCTGACCGCCCCCCACGCCGACGACCTCGCCACCCGGATGCGGTCCGCGCTGTCGGACGCGGCGACAGGAAAGAACGGGAATCATGGTATTCGGTAGGACATCCAGCCAGGCCGCACCGACCGGCACCCCGCCAACCGGGACCGCGGCGGCGGACGCCGCACCAGCGACGATCGGATCGCCAGACGCGGCGCCGGCGAGTGCCGTCGACCCGACCGAGACCGAGGTCGCCGCGCCCACGGTCGCGACGAAGCCACGCTCGCTGCTGCGGAATCTCGACTTCCAGGCGTTGTGGACCAGCGAGGCGCTGGCCGCGATCGCCAAGGAGTCGGCGGAGATCGCGTACCCGCTGCTGATCCTGGCGACCACCGGATCGGTGTTCTACGCCGGCATCGTGGGCTCGGTCCAGTTGCTCACCGCGAGCGTGCTGTCCATCCCCGGCGGCACGCTCGCCGACCGGATCGACCGCAGGCTGCTGCTGATGGCCTGCAACCTCGCGCGGGTGCTGCTGCTGGGCCTGTTCGCCCTGCTGATCTTCACCAACCACACGAACATCTTCATCATTCTGAGCATCGCGTTCTGCTCGGCCGTGTGCCTGGGCGTCTCGCAGCCGACCGGACTGGCCGCGATCAAACAGCTCGTGCCACCCGAACAGCTCACCCAGGCCACCGCGCAGAACCAGATCCGGTTCTTCGGCGCCACGATGGTCGGCCCGCCGATCGGTGGCTCGCTGTTCGGGGTGGCGCGGGCGTTCCCGTTCCTCGGCGCGGCGGTCTCGTTCCTGGTCTCCTCGGTGCTGCTGCTGTTCATCCGCAAGCCCACGAAGGTGCAGCCGACCAGCGAGCACGTCAAGCGGCGCACCATCGAGGGCTTCAAGTTCCTGTTCCGCGAACCCGTGCTGCGCAGCCTGATCCTGTGGCTGATGGGCTCCAACATGGCCTTCACCCACTCCGGCGTGTTCCTCGCGCTGATCGCCACGGCGAAGCAACGCGGTGCCCCGGACTCGGTGATCGGCTTCACACTCGCCGTCGCCGCCGTCGGTGGCCTGGTCGGCTCACTGCTGGCCGGGTGGGTGCTGAAGAAGGTCCGGCCATCGGTGATCGTGCTGTACGCGGCGTGGATCGGCCCGGTGGCCGCGATCGGCCTGGCCACCATCCCCGGCGCGATCGCGCTGGGCTGTGTCGTCGCGTTCGTGTTCGTGCGCGGCCCGATCGTCAGCGCCCTGTTCCTGGCCTACCTGGCGAAGGTGGCGCCGAACGAGGTGCAGGGCCGGGCGCTGGGCGCGGTGATGTTCATGAGCATGATCGCCACCCCGATCGGCGTGTTCCTGGTCGGCTCCGTGTTCGATCTCGGCGGCCCGACGTGGGTGTTCGCCATGATCGGCACGATCGCGACGATCGCGGCGCTGCCCACGCTGAGCCGACACATCCGCCACCTCACCCTCCCCGAAGGCTCGATCGCCTGACCGACGTCGAAGGAGCACGCCATGTCCCAGGGAGCCGTCGAACGCCCGATCAACGGCGACAAGCCGTTACCGCCCGAGTTCTTCACCGACCCGGGTCCCGACCTGCACGGCCTGAACAACGAGGTGCGGGCCACATGCCCGTTCCACGCCATCGACTACCCGCCGGGGGCGTCGGCGTTCGTCGTCGCCGACTACGAGACGGCCGTGAAGACGCTCGCCGACCCGAGGCTGTCCAAGCAGCCGGACAACGCGCCGGCCTGGTTCCGGGACCGGCTGGCCGAGGCCAGCCCGGTGATGATCCGCAACATGATCACGGCCGACCCGCCGGAGCACACCCGGCTGCGCAAGCTGGTCAGCCGCGCGTTCGTGCCCCGCAAGATGGAACTGCTGGCGCCCAGGATCCAGCAGATCACCGACGACCTGATCGACGGTTTCCCGGAGTCGGGCGAGATCGACCTGATGGAGTTCGCGTTCGCGGTGCCGGTGCAGGTGATCTGCGAGTTCCTCCGGGTGCCGCCCGGTGACCAGGACCTGGTCCGCAGGGGCGTCGTCATGCTCAGCGAGGCGCCGTACCCGGACGAGGAGCGCAACCGGCTGCTGCGCATCGCCAGCGACAAGATCGAGTCCTATCTGGACGGGATGATCGCCGACCGGCGGGCCAACCTCGGCGAGGACCTCGTCTCCGAGCTGATCCGGGCGTCCGACGAGCACGGCGTGTTCACCAACGAGGAACTGATCTCCACGCTCACCCTGCTGCTGATCGCCGGCCACAAGACGACGGCCAACCTGATCGGCAACGGGATGCAGGCCCTGCTGCGGAACCCGGACCAGTTCGAGCTGCTGCGCGACAACCCGGATCTGGCCGAGAGCGCGGTCGAGGAGTTCCTGCGGTTCGAGTCGCCGGTCTTCCGCGGCACGCTGCGGCTGGCCCTGGAGGACATGGAGATCAACGGGACGCCCGTGCCGAAGGAGAGCTTCGTGCACGTGCTGGTCAGCTCGGCCAACCGGGACCCCGACGCGTTCGAGAACGCCGACGAACTCGACATCAGCCGATCGCCGAACAAGCACGTCG
>DASZXM010001147.1:0-3256 GCA_035546415.1 Pseudonocardiaceae bacterium | reverse complement strand
TGCCCGGCACGCCGGCGGACAACCGGTGGGTCCGCTGCGCCGACCTGCTCGGCGACCCGTCCCGGCTGAGCGCCTGGGCCGACCGGCTCACGGCCTGGCTGCTGCGCGAGTACGGCGAGGCCCCCGCCCGAACGGTCGCGGGCTACCTGCTCGGCTGGTACCTGACCGTGCCGGCGCAGGTCGCCGCGCTGCTGTTCCACACCGAGCGCCGGGTGCCCGCCATCGGACCGGCCAGCCTCGCCGTCCGTTTCGACCCGGACCATCCCCGGCCGGACGCCATCGCCGTGCTCGACCCGGACTTCGCCTGCCTGGCCGACGACCCGGCCGCCGGCGCCCCGGGCATCACGGTGATGGACGACGACGTGACGCTGGCCGCACTGCTGCGCGGCCGGTACGCCGCACACGCCGTCCGCTTCCTGGAGGCCCTGGAACGGACCCCCGCCGGCCGGGTGCGGCTGGGCAGGCGGACCCTGTGGGGCACGGTCACCGACGTCCTGGACGGCGCGTTCTGGCGGATCGGGCAGTACTGCGGCGACGAGGCGGCGGGCGCGGCGAACGCGGCACTCGCGCTGCCCGGCGTGCTGCCGCCGTTCACCACGGCGTCGACGCTGCGGCCGGCCGCGTCACCGGAGGACGGCTGGACCCGCAGGCGGGACAGCTGCTGCTTTCACTACGTGCTCACGGCCGGAATGGGACCGTGTGCGACCTGTCCCCGGGTGTGCGAACGATAAGCAATGCCGACCGGCAATTCGCCGGAAGTTTCCAACCACATGGAGAACGCGAGAGAACACGGACGGCCCCGGCTCATCCATGCGTGGAGAGCCAGGGCCGTCCGCGTCGTAGTCGGCCCGGCGGAAGCAATACCGTCAGTTCGTCTTGTGGTAGGCCTCCAGGACCTCGGCCGGGATACGGCCCCGATCGGACACCTTCATCCCCTGCTTGCGCGCCCAATCGCGGATTGCCTGATTCTGTTCCCGATCCGCCGACGCCGTGCGCGGCGCACGACCGGCGGACGGTCGGCCGGCACCGCGCTTGCGGCCACCGGCCCTGCGGGCGTGTTCCACGTACTCTTCGAGTGCGCCGCGCAAGCGGCCGGCATTGTCACCGGAGAGATCAATGGTGTAACTCGCGCCGTCCAGCCCGAACTCGACGGTCTCCTCGGCCGTCGAACCGTCCAGATCGTCGACCAAGGTAACGGTGACCTTCTGAGCCATATGCTTCCTCCTAAGAGCCGAATGGCCCGAACCGTATCGCCGGAACCAGCAGACCAGGCGCGCGCTAATGAACCCGAGAACAGGCTAGCGCAATATCCCCTGGGTTACGCAACTCTCGGCGGTCGGTTTGTCCCTCATTCGGGGCGAACGAGCGGGAAGAGGATCGTCTCGCGGATACCTAGTCCGGTGAGCGCCATCAGCAACCTGTCGATACCCATTCCGACCCCGCCGGAGGGTGGCATTCCGTACTCCAGCGAGCGCAAGAAGTCATCGTCCACCGGCATGGCCTCGTCATCGCCCGCGGCAGCCAATCGTGCCTGCGCCTCCAACCGGGCACGTTCCACGACCGGATCGACCAACTCCGAGTAACCGGTGGCCAGTTCGAATCCGCGCACGTAGAGGTCCCACTTTTCGACCACGCCGGACTGACTGCGGTGCTCCCTGGTCAGCGGCGACGTCTCCACCGGGAAATCCCGGACGAATGTCGGCGCGTGCAACTGGTCGCCGATCAGGTGCTCCCACAGTTCTTCGACCAGCTTGCCGTGCCCGTACTTCGGGTCGAGGGACAATCCGCGGGCCTCGGCGTGCTTGCGCAGGATCTCCACCGGCGTTTCCGGCGTCACCTCGGTGTCCAGCGCTTCGGACAGCGAACCGTACATCGTCAGGCTCCGCCACTCACCGGACAGGTCGTATTCCGTACCGTCCGCGAGCGTGACGATCTGTGTACCGAACGTCGTCTGAGCGGCTTCCTGGACGAGTTCCCTCGTGAGTACCGCCATGGTGTCGTACGTTTCGTACGCGGCGTAGAACTCCAGCATCGCGAACTCAGGTGAGTGGCTGGAGTCACTTCCCTCGTTGCGGAAGTTCCTGTTGATCTCGAACACCTTCTCCAGGCCGCCGACGACCGCCCGCTTCAGATACAGCTCAGGCGCGATTCGCAGGAAAAGGTCGATGTCGAACGCGTTGGAATGCGTGACGAACGGACGCGCTGTGGCACCACCCTGCAACGACTGCAACATCGGGGTCTCGACCTCGATGTATCCGCGGCGGTGAAAGGAGTCGCGCAGCGAGCGAACGACATTCGCGCGCATCCGCACCGTCTCCCGCGCGGCCGGCCGCATGATCAGGTCGACATAACGCTGTCGGACACGCGTTTCCTCGGCCAGCGGCTTGTGCGCGACCGGCAGCGGCCGCAGCGCCTTCGCGGTGATCCGCCACGAATCGGCCATGACCGACAATTCACCGCGCCGGGACGTGGCGATCTCACCGTGCACGAACACGTGGTCGCCGAGGTCCACGTCAGCCTTCCACGCCGCCAGCGACTCCTCGCCCACCGACGCCAGGCTGATCATGGCCTGCAGTTCGGTACCGTCGCCCTCGCGCAGCGTCGCGAAGCACAGCTTGCCGCTGTTGCGCAGGAACATCACCCGCCCGGTCACGCCGGCCACCAGCCCGGTCGGGGTGTCCGGCGGCAGGTCCGGGTACAGGTCCCTGACCTCGCGCAGCGTGTGGGTGCGCGGCACCTCCACCGGATACGGGTCGACCCCCCTGGCGAGCAGTGCGGCACGCTTCTCGCGGCGGATGCGCATCTGCTCGGGCAGGTCGTCCTCGGTGCTGGGCTGGTCGGGGTTGTCCGCGTTCACGTCGGAAAATGGTACGTACCCGCTCGTCGAGCACGGTCGCCAGGTCCGTGCGGTTACGGTGGCCGGCATGGGAGATCAGGTCGACATGCGCGCCCGCCGGGCCTCGTCGTTCGGCGCACAGGCCGAGGCGTACGACGCCTACCGCCCCGACTACCCGGCCGCGCTGTTCGAGTGGGGCCTGTCCGCGGTGCGCGACTCCCCCGGGCTGCGAGTCCTGGACCTGGGCGCCGGCACCGGCAAGCTCACCCGGGGGCTCCTCGCGGCGGGCGCGGCCGTCGTCGCAGTCGAGCCCGACCCGGCGATGCTCGCGCAGCTCACCAAGCGGTTCCCGGACGTCGAGACTCACCAGGCGCCCGCCGAGGCCATCCCGCTGCCCGACGCGTCGGTGCACGCGGCATT
>DASZXM010001146.1:0-17820 GCA_035546415.1 Pseudonocardiaceae bacterium | reverse complement strand
CGCCCGGCACGCGGCACGACGGCACGGCGGCCTGCCCGGCCGGGGCACGGACGGTCGTACGGGCGGCGCGTGCCGGGCCGCCGCGGCATCGACGGTGGGTCACCACGTGCTCCACCCCATCATCACGGGTGTCAGGCCACTGTCAGCCAGACCAGGCTGGCGACCCCGAACACGGCGCAGTAGATCGCGAACGGGGTCAGCGTCCGGGTGTGGAAGTAGCGGGTCAGGAAGCGGACCGCGAGGTAGGCGCTGACGAACGACGCGATGCTGCCGGCCAGCACCTGGCCGCCGATGCTGGCGCCCAGTGGCCCGAACAGGTCCGGGATCTTCAGCACACCGGCTGCCAGGATGACCGGCGTGGCCAGCAGGAACGAGAACCGGGCGGCGTCCTCGTGGGACAGGCCGCGCAGCAGCCCGGCCACCATGGTCACGCCGGACCGGCTGATGCCGGCGAGCAGCGCGAGGATCTGCGCGGACCCGATCAGCGTGCCCCGGCCGATGGACATCCGGGACAGCCGGGTGTCCGGGTCCTCGGTGTCGTCGACGGGCAGTTTCTCGACCCGCCTGCGCAGGCGTTCACCCAGGTAGAGCACTGCCCCGTTGACGATCAGGAACGACGCGGCCGGGATCGGCCTGCCGAGCACCTCGCGGAACACGTGTTCCAGGAGCAGCCCGGACAGGCCGACCGGGATGGTCGCGATGACGATCAGCCAGGCCAGGCGTTCGGCCGGGGTGCGCATCCGGCGGTACCGGATCGAGGTGATCAGGCCACCGATGATGCGCACCCAGTCGCGCCAGAAGAACAGCAGCAGCGCGGCCGCCGTGGCCACGTGCAGGCCGACGATGAACGCCAGGTAGGGCGACTCCGGGGCGGACACATCCAGGTCGCGCGCCCACTCACCGCCGACCAGCGCCGGGATCAACACGGAGTGCCCGAGGCTGGACACCGGGAAGAGTTCGGTCACGCCCTGGAAGGCGCCGACGACGATCGCTTCGAGAAAGGTCAGGCTCATGCCCGGCGTCAACCCCCGGTCGGTCTACTACAACTGTCGTAGTATTACATAGCTGTAGTAGACACCGGTGTTACGGTCTCAGCTGATCAGCTCGTCGGCGACCCAGCGGGCCACGCCGACCGGGTAGGGCGACGGCAGCGTGAGGACGATGTGCTCGAAGCCGCCGTCCACCGCCTCGGCGATCGCCTTGCGGGCCACGGCAGGCTCGGCATAAGAGACGGCCACCGTGATCGAGCGGGTGATCGTCGCCGGGTCACGGCCGATCTCGGCGCAGTAGCGGTCCAGCAGGCTGGCGCGGCTGACGGCGTCGTCGATGTCGCCGCCCGGGATGTTCCAGATGTCGGCGTGCTCCGCCACCACGCGCAGCGTCGCGGACGAGCGGCCGGCGATCAGGATCGGCGGGTGCGGGCGCTGCACGGGCTTGGGGTTGCCGAAGGCACCGGTGAGCTGGACGTGGTCGCCGTGGAAGTCGAACGGTTCGGACTCGGTCCACAGCTTCTCGATCACCGTGCACGCTTCGGCGAGACTGCGCACCGCGGGGCCGAAGTCGTGGAACGGCAGGCCGTGCGCTTCGTACTCGCGCCGGGCCAGCGGGTGGCTGGGGCGTGAACCGACACCGATGCCGAAGTCGAGCCGGCCACCGGAGACGATGTCCACGGTCGTGGCGATCTTGGCCAGCACGGCGGGCGGCCGGAACCGGTTGCTGGTCACCATCAGGCCCAGACGCAGCCTGCTGGTCCGCGCGGCCAGCGCGGCGAGCAACGTCCAGCCCTCGAAGATCGGTCCGGTCAGGTCGCCCGCGATGGGCAGGAGGTGGTCGAACAGCCATGCGTGCCGGATCTCCGGAATCGTGTCGGCCTCCCGCCAGACCCGCAGCACGTCGGCGTAGTCGACCTGCATGGGTGCGGTCATGATTCCGAAGGTGGGCAGGGTGGAGTGCGACATGGGCGTCCTCTCCGCGGGGGCGGTCTGGCATCATGAACAAGCGGAACCTTGCTCCGTTAACGATACGGAACATGGTTCCGTTTATCAACCCCGATCGCGGAGGGAGTGCCGTGCACGGCGACGAGGGCGCCCGGCCCAAGCGGGCGGACGCCCGGCGCAACGAGAAGACGCTGCTCGACGCCGCGGCGGCCGTCTTCGTCACGTCGGGCGTCGAGGCCCCCGTACGGGACATCGCGGCCCGCGCGGGCGTCGGGGTGGGCACGATCTACCGCCACTTCCCGACCCGCGCCGACCTCGTCGTGGCCGTCTACCGGCACCAGGTGGACGCGTGCGCGGAGGCGGGCCCCGCGCTGCTGGCCGAGCACGCGAGCCCGCACGCCGCACTCGCGGAGTGGATCAACCTGTTCGTCGACTTCCTCGTCACCAAGCACGGCCTCGCCACCGTGCTGCGCTCGGACAACGCCGACTTCGACACGCTGCACACCTACTTCCTGAACCGCCTCGGGCCGGTGGCCACGCGACTGCTGGCAGCGGCGGCCGAGGCCGGCGAGATCTCGTCCGACGTACGGGCCTACGAACTGCTGCGCGGCGTCGGGAACCTCTGCATCGGCGCCGAGCGCGACGCCGACTACGACGCGCGCCGCCTGGTCGGACTGCTCGTCGCCGGACTGCGGGCCGAGCGGTCGCGGTGACCGTGACGTCCACGCGCGACGGTCGTGGCGGCCGTCCGCCGAAAGCCACCATCGGCTGAAGGGGCCAGCCCCACCCATCACGCTGGCGGTCGCGGCCATGATCGTCGTCGGCGTGCCCGCCGTCGCCCGGGCCACCCCGATGCGGTCGACGTGCGCCGAGGCACCGCAGCAGGAGTGCGCCGCCATTTCGGTGCCGCTGGACTACGCGGACCCCGGCGGCCGGCAGATCTCACTGGTTCGCGACCGGCTGCGACGACGTGCCCTGGCCGCGGTCGGTCGCGTTCTACGCGCGCGGGGTCGCGCGCAGCCGGCAGGAGTACCCGCTGACCGCCGGCATGCCGGCCAACATCGCTGAATGCGCGTTCCGGCCCTACCCGGCGGGCGACCGGTGACGGTCACCTCGCACGGCCTGCGCGCGTTCGGTCACCGAGCCCGCGACATGGACTGCTGGTCGGGCACCAGCGAGGATGGGGGCCGTACCGCCTCACGATCGGAGGACCCGGGTGCGCGTCGCGATCTACACCGGTTCGGCCACCGGCCCCACCGAGCACGTCGAAGCAGTCGCGGCGTTCGCGACCGCGTTGGCGCGCGAGGGCATCGGCATCGTCTACGGCGGCGGCCACGTCGGCATGATGGGCGTGGTCGCGGACGCGGCCCTCGCCGCGGGCGGCGAGGTGATCGGCGTCATCCCGCGGCACCTGGCCGACCGGGAGATCGCGCACCGCGGCCTGACCCGGCTGGACGTCGTCGGCACCATGCACGACCGCAAGGCGCGGATGGCCGAACTGGCGGACGCGTTCGTCGCGCTGCCCGGTGGCGCGGGCACGCTGGAGGAGCTGTTCGAGTCGTGGACGTGGGGCCAACTGGGCCTGCACAGCAAGCCGACGGCCCTGCTCGACGTCGGCGGGTTCTACCGGCCGCTGCTGGACCAGTTGCGCAGCATGACGGAGCTCGGCTACCTCGGCGCGGCCCAGCTCGACGGCCTCGGCGTCGTCCACGACGCGCCGGAGTTCCTCGCGTTCGTCGCGCACTACCGACACCCGATGCGCAAGTGGAGCGGGACGCTGACGTCGGTCGGCTGGGTGCACGTGCGGGACGACCGGCTGCTCGCCGTCCGTACCCACGGCAGGGACCGCTTCTACCTGCCCGGTGGCAAACCGGAGGCGGGCGAGACACCGGCGCAGGCACTGGTCCGGGAGGTCCGCGAGGAACTCGGCATCGACCTGGCCGACGTGCGACCGGCGTTCACGGTCCACGCGCCCGCACACGGCCAGGCAGGGACGGATCTGACAATGCACTGTTTCCACGCCGACCCGGGCGCGGCGGAACCCAGGCCGGCCAACGAGATCGCCGAACTGGCCTGGCTGGCCGCGGCGGACGCCGACCGCGCCGCCCCTGCCGTCCAGGACGTGCTGCGCCGGATCAGCGCCGACCCGCGGTAGCGCACCGGTTTTGACTTGAAGCGCTTCAGGTGGTGGACACTCGTGGGATGAGCACGACGACGGCCGGGCCGGACGCCCCGGTGACGATCCAGGAGGTCTCCCGGCGCAGTGGCCTGTCCGAGCCGACCCTGCGGTACTACGAGAAGATCGGCCTGATCGGGCCGGTGGACCGGGACGAGAGCAGCGGGCACCGGCGGTACTCGGCCGCCGATGTGGCCACCATCGAGGCGCTGAGCTGCCTGCGGTCCACCGGGACGAGCGTGCAGGACATGCACGCCTACCTGCGGCACCTGCGGGCCGACGACGCCGGGCAGCTGCGCGAGCTGTTCGAACGCAACGCCGAACGGGTCGAGCAGGAGATCGAGCGGCTGCACGTGCGGCTGCGCTACCTGCGTGGCAAGGTCGGCCTGTGGTCCGCGCGGGAGCGGGGGGACGTCGACGCCGAGCACCGTGCCCTCGACGATGTGGCGTCGGTCATCACCGAGCTCGGCGTCTTGACCTGAAGCGCTTGAACTGTCCGAGACTCGCCGCATGGCAGACACTCTGGTTCTCGTCACCGGCGGGAGCGGCTATCTCGGTTCACAGGTGATCACGCGGCTGCTGCGGGACGGCTACCGCGTCCGCACCACGGTTCGGTCGACCGACCGGGTCCGGGAGCTGTTCGGCACGGGCGTCGACGTCGTGCACGCCGATCTGTCCACTGACGACGGTTGGGAGGCGGCGACGGCCGGCTGCACGTACGTGCACCACGTGGCGTCCCCGTTCCCGCCGACCCAGCCCGAACGCGCGGACGACCTGATCGTGCCGGCCAGGGACGGCACACTCCGCGTGCTGCGCGCCGCCCGGGACAGCGGCGTGGCGCGGGTGGTGGTCACGTCGTCGTTCGCCGCGGTCGGCTACAGCCCGAAGGCGAGCGACGAGTACGACGAGACCGACTGGACCGACCCGGCCGACGACAACATCCCCTACGTCCGGTCGAAGGCGATCGCCGAACGGGCGGCGTGGGACTTCCCGCGCGGTGCCATGGAACTGACCGTGATCAACCCGACCGGCATCTTCGGCCCACTGCTCGGCCCGCACCTGTCCACCTCGCCGGGCATCGTGAAGGCCATGCTGGACGGGGCCCTGCCGGCCGTGCCGCCGATGCACTTCGGCGTCGTCGACGTGCGGGACGTCGCCGACATCCACGTGCGGGCGATGACACATCCCGCTGCCGCAGGCGAGCGGTTCATCGCCAGCGGGCCGGAAACGGCCAGTTTCCGGCGCATCGCCCAGATCCTGGTCGACCGGATGGGCAACGCGGCCGCACGCGTGTCGACCGTGGAACTGTCCACCGGCGAGGTCCGCTCCAACCCGGCGTTCCGTGAGGCGGCCGGGCAGCTGGGCCGGATTCCGGTCGTGCACACGGAGAAGGCGCGCACGCTGCTGGGCTGGCGGCCGCGCGACCTGGAGACCACGATCGTCGACACGGCGGCCAGCCTCATCAGGTTCGGGCTGGTCACGCCCGCGGTACCAGCGGGGTGACGGTGTGACCGGCCGAATATCCTGAACGGTCGTGGGCAGTGCGGAGGACGGACGGGCGACCCGGTGGGCAGGCCACCGGGCGCGGCGGCGGGCGGAGATCGTCGCCGCCGCGCTGGCCGCCGTCAACGAGCACGGGCCGTCGGTGTCGACCGAGCAGATCGCCGAGCGGGCCGGCATTCCGCGACCCCGGCTGTACCGCCACTTCACCGACGCCGAGGACCTGCACAACGCCGTCGCGCAACGCATCGCCGAGGAGCTGGTCGCCGAGCTGGCGCCTGCGCTGAGCGGCCGCGGCGGCGGCACACCGCGGGACATCATCGGCCGGATCGTGGACACGTTCGTCACGTGGATGACCGAGAACACCTCGCTGTACCGGTATGTCGTGGCGCGCGGCGCGGACGGGCTGACGGCCGACGCGCGCACGACGATCAGCGGCATGCTGCGCGATCTGCTCGCCGGCTACCTCGCGGTGCTGGCACTGGACACCCGACGGGCCGACCCGTTGGCGTTCGGGCTCGTCGGGATGGTCGAGTCGGCGACACAGCGGTGGCTGGTCGCCCCCGGCTCACTGGGCCGGGACGGGCTGGTGCACCAGCTGACCATCTGGATCTGGGGTCTGTTGGACACCATGCTGCGCGCGTCCGGCGTGGTCATCGAACCCGACCTGCCACTGCCGCCACTTCCGGACACCGCGCCCTGAACCGGACACAGTCCGTATCCACACGGGTACTCACCGTGCTATAGCTGGTACATTGCCGTATCGGTTACTTCACGAGCGCGGGAGGGGCAGTGACCGATCCGAACGGGTCCTGGGCCTGGCTGGAAGAGGCGGCGCGGGAAGCCAGACAGGCCATCGAGAACCTCTACGTGGAAGGTCGGTCCCAGCTCGTCGACGACCCGCCCCCGCCGGACACCGTCACCGGCCGCCTACCGACGATCCCGCCGGAGCCGCGGCAGTGACCACGGCGGTGGCGTCGGGCAGCGCGAGCAGTGCCAGCGCGACCAGCTCGGTCAACGCCATGCCGCGTTCCACCAGACCGAGCGGGATGAGCATCCACCACCGCTGGTGATCCAGCGCCGCGATGGCGATCGCACCGAGGATCACCGCGAACCACGCCAGGGACAGCACCGCGAACAGCCGCACGGTGAACCGGCGTCGCGGCGCTTCGGCGAACACCGGCCGCGCCGCACTCAGCACGGCGAACGGCAGGCACAGGAAAGCGACGAAGCTGGCGAACCGATGAATGGTGCCGCTGGCGCTGAACCCGACCGTCACCGCCCAGTTCGCCTTGGGCACGGCCACGATGCACAGCAGTCCCAGCACCCACAGCGCGCCGAGCACCACGGCGGCCACCGGCAGCCGCCGTGCGCGCCACAGCGCACCCATGATCAGCGCCGAACCGGCGACGACCAGCAGCACCGCCACGTTGAACAGCCACTTGTTGTCGCTCAGGCCGTACTCGCTGATCGTCCGCCGCGTAACGCTGATCCGGTCGGTGGGCGGGATGAACGCCAGCGACAGCACGAGTGCCGCGCCGATGCCGAGTCCGACGACACCGAGCACAGCGGCAGCGGCGGAACGCCGGCCGACAGCGGGAACGACCACCACCGCAGCGTAGCCGGGAGGGGCGAATGACCAGGTGGGCGACTGGTCTTGTCGGAAAAGAATCCAGTCATCGGATCAATTAAACACTTTCAAACAGTAAGTACCACGAGTACCCATACCTGCGCATAATTGAGCAGCTCGGAGCGCTGACGTGCACGTCCTCTCGAACCATCCGCCGGTTTCCCCTGCCCGAAACGAGGTTCACCGTGCTGTCTCGATTACTTCGGAGGTCCGTCGCCGTCGGCGCCGCACTGGTCGTCGCGCTCGGCACCGCCATCGGCTTCGCCGGCACGGCCCAGGCCGCCGGCACGCTGCCGTGCGACATCTACGCCAACGCCGGCACGCCGTGCGTCGCCGCGCACAGCACCGTCCGCGCGCTCTACTCGGCCTACAACGGCCCGCTGTACCAGGTGCGGCGCGCGTCCGACGGCGCGACGAGCGACATCGGCCTGCTGTCGGCGGGCGGGTACGCCAACGCGGCGGCACAGGACTCGTTCTGCGCCAACACGTCCTGCGTGATCACCGTCATCTACGACCAGTCGCCGCAGCACAACGACCTGACCGTCGAGGGTCCCGGCACGGCCGGCGGGCAGGACGTCGGGGCGAACGCGTCCGCACTGCCGGTCACGGCCGGCGGCCACAAGGTGTACGGCGTCTACGTCACGCCCGGCACCGGTTACCGCCACTACGTCGGCGCGGGTGTGGCGCGCAACGGCCAGCCGGAGGGCATGTACATGGTGGCCAGCGGCAGCCACGTCAACGGCGGCTGCTGCTTCGACTACGGCAACGTCGAGGCGAACATCGCCGACACCGGCAACGGTCACATGGACGCGGTGAACCTCGGTGTGACGTGCTTCTTCGGGCCGTGCAACGGCGTCGGGCCGTGGGTCGCCGGTGACCTGGAGAACGGTCTGTACCAGGGCGCCGGCTCCAACACCGCCGACCAGCCGACCGGCTGGCCGTACGTCACCGCGATGTTGAAGAACAACGGGCAGACCACGTTCTCGCTCAAGGGAGGCAACGCCCAGTCGGGCGGCCTGAACACCTGGTACAACGGATCGCTGCCACCCAACGGCTACACGCCGATGCACCAGGAGGGCTCCATCGTGCTGGGCACCGGTGGCGACAACAGCAACGCGTCGATCGGCTCGTTCTTCGAAGGCGTCATGACCTCCGGCTACCCGACGGACGCGGCCGACGACGCCGTCCAGGCGAACATCGTGTCGGTCGGCTACACCGGCGCGACCGGCTTCTTCCCGGCGTCCGGCACGGTGACCGGGCCGGGTGGCAAGTGCCTGGACGTCAGCGGCGACGACAACGGCGGTGACGGCACGGCCGTGCAACTGTGGGACTGCCAGTCCTACGCGGTGGACCAGCACTGGACGCACAACGCGAACGGCTCGCTGTCCACGCTCGGCCGCTGCCTGGACATCAACGGCAACGGCACGGCGGCCGGCACCCAGGTCGAACTGTGGGACTGCAACGGTGTCGGCGGGCAGAAGTGGGTGCAGCGCTCCGACGGCTCGCTGTACAACCCGCAGTCCGGCCGCTGCCTCGACTCGCCCAGCGGTGGGACGGCGAACGGCACGCGGATGCAGATCTGGGACTGCAACAGCAGCGGCGCCCAGCAGTTCTCGGTGCACGCGGGCGGCACGGTCGTCGGGCCGGGCGGCAAGTGTGTCGACGTCGCCGCCGACGACACCGGCGGTGACGGTGCCGCCGTCCAGCTGTGGGACTGCCAGTCCTGGGCGGCCGACCAGCACTGGTTCCACAACGCGAACGGTTCGCTGGAGACGCTGGGCCGCTGCCTGGACATCAACGACAACGGCACGGCGGCCGGCACCCAGGTCGAACTGTGGGACTGCAACGGTGTCGGCGGCCAGGTGTGGCAGCAGCAGTCGAACGGTTCGCTGCTCAACCCGCAGTCCGGGCGGTGCCTGGACTCGCCGAGCGGAGCGACCGGCAACGGGACCCGGTTGCAGATCTGGGACTGCAACGGCAGCGGCGCGCAGCAGTTCGCGCTGAGCTGAGGGAAACGGCCGGGGCGTGCACCGCGCCCCGGCCGTCCGGTCGCCGCCCGGGTTCGACACCGTGGATTCCGCGCGTGCGCGGACATCCGGGTCCAGCTCCACCGATCGGCGGAACCATTCGCACCCAAATGATCGGTGATTCACCATCATCGCTGCGCCGAACCCGTGAAGAACTGGACCATCGACGGCCCGCACGGTCATCCTGGACTTCCGTACTTTTCCGCAGCGAACGGAAGTGATTGGCCATGCGTCGGATCACCGTGCTCGTCGCCGTCCTGATCGCGGCCGCCACGACCGCCGGCGCCACCGCTGCCACGGCGTCGGCCACCATGCGGCCCGCGCCCATCGTCATCATCGACCGCTGACGTGGTCCGGCTGCGGCGGATGCGCAGTGTCGAGGTGGTGTCGGCGTTGCGCGCCGACATCGTGGACGGGTTCTTCGCGCAGGGACAGCGGCTGACCGAGGAGCAGCTGAGCGAACACTACGGCGTGTCGCGCATCCCGATCCGGGAAGCCCTGCGCATCCTGCAATCCGAAGGGTTCGTCGACGTCGCGCCGTACCGGCACACCACGGTCGCCGTGCTGGGCGCCGACGAAGCCGCCGACCTGCTGGAGGTGCGGGCGGCGCTGGAGGAGACCGCGATCCGCAGGGCCGCCCGGCTGCCGGTCGGCGAACTGGAGCACGCCCGGGAGGTCCTGGCCACGGGCACGGCCGCCGTCGCGGCCGGGCACCTCGACGAACTGCCGCAGCTGAACACCGACCTGCACACCGCCCTGGTCGAGGTGTCCGGCAACACCAGCCTGATCGCGATCCACCGCCTGATCCGACACAAGATCCACTGGGTGTACGCGTCCAGCACGGACTGCCGTGCCGCCGATTCGTGGCGGGAACACGAGATGATCATGGCGGCCCTGCTGGACCGGGACAGCGACCTGGCGGCCGTCCTGGTGCGCGCCCACATCGCCCAGTCGGCCGCGCACTACCGCCAGCATCTGACCGCCGTCCAGTAACGTCGGGGGCCGGACTGCGAAGCGGAGGATCATGACCGAGCACCGACTCGACCCGGCGCCCGACACCGTCACCGACGTCTTCTCCTCCGGCCGGCCGCCGGTGCTCACCGTCGACCCCGGCGACACGCTCGTCGTCCGTTCCCTGGACGCGGCCGGTTTCCTGGAGCGGCAGCCGATCGACGGCGAGCGAGCACCGCAGCTGATCCCGGACGCCCGCGGCCACTGCCTCACCGGACCGATCGCGGTCCGCGGCGCGCGGCCGGGCATGATGCTGGCGGTCCGGCTGCTGGCACTGCGCCCGGGTGACTGGGGTTGGACGGTGGCCGCGGCCCGGGACACCCCGCTCAACCGGCGACTCGGCGTGGCCGGCGGGGACCCGCGCAGGCTGTCGTGGGACATCGACGCGGACGCCGGCACGGCGCGCAACGACCGCGGGCTGACCGTGGACATCGCGCCGTTCCTGGGCGTCATCGGGCTGCCACCGGCCGAACCGGGTGACCACTCGACGATCCCGCCGCGGCCGTCCGGCGGCAACATCGACTGCCGCGACCTGGTCGCCGGGTCAACGCTGTACCTGCCGGTGACGGTGCCCGACGCGCTGCTGTGCGTCGGCGACGGCCATGCCCGCCAGGGTCACGGCGAGGTGTGCGGCACGGCCGTCGAGTGCCCGATGACGACCACGTTCACCGTGGACCTGGTGGCGGAGCCGCCGGTGCCGACGGTGCACGCGGTGACCTCGGCCGGGCGGATCACGTTCGGGTTCAGCGAGGACCTCAACGACGCGTCAGCCCAGGCGCTGGACGCCATGCTCGGCTGGCTGGGCCTGCTGTACGACGTGGACAGGGCCACGGCACTGGCCCTGGCCAGCCCCGTGGTCGACCTGCACGTCACGCAGGTCGCCAACGAGGTGTGGGGTGTGCACGCCGTCCTCCCGGACGGCGCACTGCGCTGACGGTCAGTCGACGCCTTCGACGATCCGGAAGTCGCGCTCCACGGCGTCACCCAGCACCGCGAGGGCCTTCTGGTACGCATCGCCGTCGTGCGTGTCCACGGCCGCCTGGAACGAGTCGAACTCCACGACCACGGTCCGCAGCGGCAGGCCGGCCTCGTGCGCGACCACCTGTCCACCACGGGCCAGTATGCGCCCACCGCCGGCCTGGATGGCCGGTGTGGCCAGTTCGCCGTAGGCCGGGATCCGCTCCGGATCGTGGACGGCACGGTACGAGACGACCCAGTACGCCTTGGCCATCGAACTCCCCTTCTCCACTGACACCGGTCGCCGCCCAGCCTGCCACACACTCGGCCACCGCCGGCTGATGTGCGATGCTGTGCCGACCATGAGTGGAACGGCACGTCGGGGAGCCGGTCGGCCGCGGACCGCTGAGTCGCTGGCCGGCAGCGTGCTGCTGCGGGTGCCGGCGGTGACCGACGCCCTGGTGCACGTCATCCACGCGCAGAACCCGGCGTACCGCGAGCTGAACTCGGTGCCCGACGACGATCTGTGGCAGTCCTGTCACGACAACATCACCCGGGTCGTGCAGATGATCGCGGGAGTCGACTCCTCGTTCGACGCCGCGCACGCGACCGGGCAGCGGCGCGCCGAGCAGGGCATGCCGCTGGACGACGTGCTGCGATCGTTTCGCCTGGGCGGCCGGCTGGTGTGGGAGGCGCTCACCGACGAGGCCCGCGCGCAGGGCATCGTCGACCTGGACGTGCTGTTGCAGGTGGCGAGCAAGGTGTGGGAGGTCGTCGACAGCACCTCCGCCGAGGTCGCGATCGCCTACCACACCACGGAACGGCACCTGTTCCGCGCCGACGAGCAGCGCAAGGCGTCCCTCTGGGAGGGACTGCTGCACGGCCGCGCCAAGGACCCGGCGTTCGCCTACGAGGTGGCGCGCAGCCTGGCGCTGCCGGTCGACGGCCCGTACGCGGTGCTGGCCGTCGACGACGTGGCCGACGCCGACCGGACCGCCACCAGGCTGGGCAGGCGGCTGGCGGCCGCCCGGATCTGCGCGGCGTGGCAGGTGCGCGCCCACACCGTCGTCGGGCTGCTCGCGCTCGGCGCGACCACTGTGGACGACGTGCTCGACCTGCTGCGCGACCGGGTCTCCGCGCCCGCCGGCCTGTCCGGCGTGGTGGCCGGACTGGCCGAGGTGGACACCGCGTTCCGCCAGGCGACCCTGGCCCGCCACACACTGCCGGCCGGCCAGGTCGGGGTCGTGGCACTGGCGGAACGGCTGCCCGAGGCGCTGTTGGTCAGTTCGCCGGACCTGGCAGCACAGCTCATCGGCGCGTGGCTGGCGCCGCTGTCCACGCTGCCCGCGCTGGAGCGCGAACAGCTGCTGGAGACCCTGCGGATGTGGGTGCGGGCGGCCGGTTCGGTGCGCCGCACCGCGGAACTGGCGCACTGCCACCGCAACACGGTGCTCAACCGGATGCACCGCATCCAGCAGATCGTCGGCCGCGACCTCACCGACGCGGCCGTCCAGGTGGAGATCGGCCTGGCGCTGCGGGCGATTCGACTGTTCCCGCCCGAGCCGGACTGACCGGACGAATCCGCTGTGCACTCTGCACAACGGGGCTAGACCAAACGTAGGCATACCGGCTATGCCGCTTGGTGGCATGCGATGGCACACTGCGTGCAGTCTTGGTCACCACAGGTGCACCGGAAGGAACCTCCATGGCCGAACACCGTCGTTCGCCGCAGGTCACGGTCGACGAGCCGCCCCGGCTGGGCCGCCGCCGCTTCCTCGGCTACCTGCTCGCCGCGCCCACCCTTGCGGTGGCCGTCGCGGCGGTCGATCCGCCGCACGCCGACGCGGCGATCCCCACCCTGCCCCAGCCGGAGGAGCTGTTCGACCTCGGCGACATGCAGAACCTCGCCGCCGCACCGACATCCGGCCTGATCACGGTCGAGGTCCGGTCGGACGGCACCGCGTTCTTCGCCGTGCCGCGCGCCGAGGTCGGCCAGGGCATGACGACGGCGATGGCCATGATGGTCGCCGAGGAGCTGGACATCCCGATGGACAAGGTGTCCATCGGCCTGGCCGACGCCCGCCCGGAGCTGCTGATGAACCAGCTCACCGGCGGCTCGAACTCGATGCGCAGCATGTACGTGCCGGTCCGCACGGCGGCCGCGATCGCCCGCGAACGGCTGGTCGCCACGGCCGCAGGCCAGTGGGGCGTGCCGGCGTCGGACCTGACCACGTCGGCCGGCGTCGTCACCGGCCCCGGCGGCCGGACGGCGAGCTACGGTTCGCTGGCCGCCGCCGCTGCCAGCGCCACCACCGTCGCGGTGACCGCGACGCTGAAGTCGCCGGACGGGTTCACCATCCTGGGCACACCGCGGAACCGGATCGACGCGCTGGACGCCGTCACCGGCCGCAAGCGATTCGCGATGGACATGCAGGTCCCGAACGCGAAGCCGACCATGGTGGCGCGGCCGCCGACGATCAACGGCACGGTCGTGTCGGTCAACAACCTCGCGGCCGTGCGCGCCATGCCCGGCATCACCGACGTCGTCGCGATCAGCCACGGCGTCGCGATCCGCGGGGACACGTTCGGCCAGTGCATCGACGCCATCCAGGCGGTGGACGTGACGTGGGCGGCGGGCCCGGTGGCCGGCGAGTCCGACGACACCGTCGAGGCCAAGCTGCGCGCCGCCCAGCTGCCGATGGCCGTGCCACCACTGCTGGCCAGCACGATCGACGCCGAGTTCGTGTTCGCGTTCGCGAGCAACAGTCCACTCGAACCGGACTGCGCGATCGCCGACGTCCGCTCGGACTCGGCGGAGATCTGGGCGTGTCTGAAGGTGCCGATCGTCGCCCAGGAGGCGATCGCCGCGCAGCTCGGGCTGCCCGTCTCCGCCGTCACGGTGCATGTCACGCAGGGCGGCGGCTCGTTCGGCCGGCACCTGTTCCACGACGCGGCCGCCGAAGCCGCCGAGATCTCGCAGAAGTTGGGCAAGCCGGTGAAGCTGTCGTGGTCGCGCACGGACAACTTCCGGCAGGGCCGCACCCACCCGATGTGCATCTCCCGCGTCCGCGCCAACTACCTGCTGGGCAACGTGGTCAGCTACGAGCAGCGGCACACCAGCGTGCAGACCGACTTCGGCCACGGCCTCGGCGAGATGATCACGGCAACGGCGGCGCACCTGCCGGTCGGCGGCAACCTCAGCTTCGCCGAGACGATCTTCGAGCTGACCCAGTCCTCGCCGTACGACTTCGGCGTCACCACACAGCTGCTCAACGAGATCCCGCTGGAGTTCAGCACCGGCAGCATGCGCAACATCTACTCGCCGAACGTGGTGTGCGCGCAGGAACTCGTGGTGGACCAGCTGGCCAGGAAACTGGGCAAGGACCCGGTGTCGTTCCGCCGCGCGTTCCTGCGCGACAAGCGGCTGCTGGCCGTGCTGAACAAGGCCGCGCAGGTCGGGCAGTGGGGCAGGTCGATGCCGGCCGGGACCGCGCAGGGCATCGCGGTGCACTCGGAGTACCAGGGCGCGGTGTGCGCGCTGGTGGAGATCGACTGCCGGCCGCAGACGGTGAACCGGCCGATCGAGAACGGCGTGGCCGGTCCCCGCGTGACGAAGGCGCTGATCGTCGTCGACCCGGGCTTCGCGATCAACCCGCGCGGCCTGGAGGCGCAGATGATCGGCGGGATGGAGGACGGCATCGCGCTGGCACTGACCTCCAGCCTGCACATCAAGAACGGCATCCCGCTGGAAGGCAGCTGGGACGACTACTTCTACACCCGGCAGTGGAACGTGCCGCTGGACATGCAGGTCGTCATCATGCCGAACACCGGTGACAACCCGTCCGGCGCGGGTGAACTCGCCGTGGCTCCCTCGTTCGCAGCCGTGGCGTGCGCCTACGCCAGGGCCACCGGCACGATGCCCACGCGGTTCCCCATCAACCACGGCACGCTCGGCTTCACGCCGCTGCCGCTGGAACCGTCCACACCGCAGTCCCCCACCGACGGTCTCGACCACACCTTCTGAGGGAACCCATGCCGACACACACCTTCATCCTCAACGGCAAGTCCGTCTCGGTCGAAGCGGCGGACGACGTGCGCCTGCTGTGGGTGCTGCGCGACCTGCTCGGCGTCACCGGCCCGAAGTACGGGTGCGCACTGGACGTCTGCAAGGCGTGCACCTGCCACATCAACGGCAAGGCGTTCAACCCGTGCTCGGTCCAGGTGTCCGACGTCAAGGCCACCGACGAGATCACCACCATCGAGGGCCTGCCGGCGACCGTCGGCAAGGACCTGCACCCGATGCAGCAGGCGTGGCTGGACCACGACGTCGCCCAGTGCGGCTACTGCCAGCCGGGCCAGATCATGGCCGCGGTGGCCAAGGTGAAACAGGCCAGGGCGGCCGGCCACGAGATCACCGACGCGGACATCGACGAGCTGCGCAACATCTGCCGCTGCGGCACGTACACCCGGATCCGGGACGCCATCAAGGCGGGCGCCCAACAGATGTGACGGCGGACCTGCCTCCTCGGCCCTCAGTAGTAGATCGGGCCGAGGAGGCCACCGCTGGCCACGACCGGGTCGCCGTTCAGCGCGACACCGCGCGGGCTGGCCAGGAACGCGATCACCGCGGCGACCTCGTCCGGCGTGACCGGTCGCCCGATCGAGACGGACGCGGCCATGGCGCGCTCGGCCTCCGCGGGCGAGATGCCCGCCTGCTCGGCGCGGTCGGCGAGGATGCGTTCCATGGTCTCGGTCCGCGTCACGCCCGGGTGCACGACGGTCACGTTCACCCCGGACGGTCCCAGTTCGTCGGCGAGGTTCTTGGTCAGCGCGGCCACGGCGACGTTGCGCACCGTGCCGACCACCGAGCCGGTCCGCCGCGCGGCCAGGCCGCCGACGTTGACGATCCGGCCCCAGCCGCGCTCCACCATGCCGGGGGCGAACGCCCGCGCGCAGCGCAGGTAGCCGCGCACCTTGACGTTGATCTCCGCTTCCAGGCTGTCCTCGGGGATCGCCCCCGGGTTGGTCATCGCCGCATTGTTGACCAGGATGTCGACACCGCCCAGCAGCGCCACGGCCTGCTGTGCCATCGCGGCGACCGCCTCGTCGGCACCGGTGTCCGCGGCGATGCCGACGACCTGCACACCGGTTTCGGCGGCCAGTGCGGCGGCGCGCTCACCGACCAGCGCGGCGTCCCGCGCGACCAGCGCGACCGAGGCGCCTTCCTGGGCCAGCGCGCGCCCCACGGCCAGTCCGATACCCCGGCTGCCGCCGGTGACCACAGCACGCTTGCCCGCCAGGCCCAGATCCATCCGTCATCCTCCTGATCGCCGTGCCGCGATCATATGTCCGAGATTCGGCCGGTTTGACATCATGTGCCGATGACGACACAGCGCTGGAAAGCCGCGGGCTGGCTGTGCATCCTGCTCGCGGTGGTGTTCGCCGCGGTGGCGATCGTGCTCGTGTTCCGCGGCGGCTCCGGGTTCGTGCCCTCCGGCGGCGTCGCCATCGACATCGTGCCGAGCGTGCTGGGCACGCTGCCGGTCAACCTGCTGCGCTCGATCGTGTTCGGCGTGCTGGCGGGTGTCGCGTTCTTCACCGGGTTGGCGTGCTTCTTCTGGAGTGCGGCCGTGGTGGCTCGGGAACAGCGTGCGGAGATCATCCGGCTCCTGGAGAACCAGGCGACCACCGGTTCCTGATCCGCAGGGCGCACCGGCCGCACTCGCAGCGGTAGCATCGGCCGACTGGGGGGGAGCGGCGATGAGTCCCGCGGGCAAGAGATCCGTTCTGATCGGTGGCATCGTGGTGATGGTCGGGATCGTGGCCGCGGCCGTGGTGATACTCAGCGACGGCGGCGGTGCCCCGTCGGCCGCTGCCGCCGACCCCGGCCCGCCAGCCGCGACGCCGACGGCCGCGATCCAGGGCTACCTCGACTCGCTGGCGTCGGCCGACACCTACGGCGCGGCCGAGATGACCGACGACGTGGACGCCTCCTACGCGGTGCTGCGCGACACCTGGAAAGCCCTGCATCCGACCAAGGTCCGGACCACGCTGGCCAAGGTCAGTGGGACCGGCGGCAAGGCGATCGCGAGCTACACCATGGCGTGGACGCTGGCGGGCCACGTGTGGTCGTACACCGACACGTGCCAGGTCGTGTGGAACGGCACGAACTGGCGCCTGCACTGGACACCCGCCGTCCTGCACCCGAAGCTGCGGACGGGCCAGCGGCTGGCGCTGGCCACCGACGCCGAGGACCAGACCGCCGTGGTGGACCGGGACGGCAAGCCGCTGGTCGTCACCGGCAGCGGCGGCCGCAGGCTGGCCGACCCGCAGACGTTCGGGAACCTGCGGTCCGCGCTGCTGGGCCAGGTGTCCGCGACCACGGCGAACGACGTGGCCGTGCACCGCGTCGACGCCCAGGCCCGCGTCGTGGATTCGCTGTACGGCGCGAGCAGCGGCCGGCTGACGCCGAGGAGGTCCACGCTCAGCACGGCCGTGCAGAAGGCCGCCGTGTCCGCGGTGAACGGCTACCGGGGCAAGGCCGTGATCCTCGCGATGCAGCCGTCCACCGGGGGCATCGTG
>DASZXM010001145.1:0-1840 GCA_035546415.1 Pseudonocardiaceae bacterium | reverse complement strand
GAGCGGGTGCCGGGCCGACGGGCGCGGGTCGCGCACAGCGGACGACGAACGTCGACGCGGCGTGCGCGGTGTGGGCGTAGAAGTGCAGCAGCCGGTCCAGGGCGGCCGCACGGTCGGCCGCCGAGTCGGTGGCGACTTGGGTCCGGGCGTGCGCCCGGATCAGGTCGTGCATCTGGTAGCGGCCCGGCACGTGGCTGAACAGCAGGTTGTGGTCGACCAGGTTCTCCAGCAGCCCGGCGGCGGTGGCCGGGTCGACCTCCAACAGGGCGGCTGCCGCGTAGGCGTCCAGGTCCGGGCCGGGGATCAGTCCGAGGCGGCGGAACAGCGCGCGGTGCGGTTCGGGCAGGCCGCGACAGGACAGGTCGAACACGGCGGACAGGTCACGCTCCCCGTCGGACAGCGCCTGGACGCGCCGGGGCAGGTCGGCGAGCAGCCCCGCCAGGTGCTCCAGGGTCCACGCCGGGCGGTGGCGCAGCAGCGCGGCGGCGATGCGCAGCGCCAGCGGCAGATGCCCGCACAGCTGCGCCACGCGGGCCGGGAGCTCGTCGCCGGTGACACGGTCCGGCCCCGCCACCGCGCGCAGCAGTTCGACCGACTCGGACACCGACAGCAGGTCCAGCGACAGGATGCGGGCGTCGTCCAGGCCCTTCAACCGCCGCCTGCTGGTGATCAGCACCAGGCACGAGCCACCGCCGGGCAACAGGGGACGGATCTGCGCCTCGGTCGCTGCGTTGTCCAGCACGATCAGCGTTCGGGTGCCGGCCAGGCGCTGCCGGTACAGCGCGGCGGCCTGCTCGCCGTCGGCCGGGATCTGCTCGGCCGGCGTGCCGATGGCCCGCAACAGCCAGTTCAGCGCCTCGTCCGGGGTGCGCGGTTCCTGTCCCTGGGTGTAGCCACGCAGGTCGACGTACAGCTGTCCGTCGGGGAAGTCGTCGGCGTGCGTCTGGGCCCAGTGCAGGGCCAGGGCCGTCTTGCCGACCCCGGCCATACCGTCGATCGCCGAGATCAGCACGGTGCCGGTGTAGGCGTCGGCACCGTGGGCGACGGCGGTGAGCGCGTCCAGCTCGGCCCGCCGGCCGGTGAAGTGCCCGACGGCCGAGGGCAGTTGCCGCAGCGCGTCGGACGAGGGGGCGCTCGGGACCCGGCCGGCACGCAATCGGATCGCCCACTCCTCGGCGGCTCCCTCGGGCAGTCCCAGCGCGGCGGCCAGCACTTCCAGCGATCGCGGGTAGGGCTTGCCGGTCCGGCCGCGCTCCAGATTGCTGATCGCCCGCGTGCTCAACCCGGACTTGCCCGCCAGTTCCTCCTGGGTCAGCCCCGCGGCCAGCCGCTGCTGCTTCCACCAGGCCCCGACGGCATCCGCTTCGCTCACCCGGCCCCCTGCACGCACGGTAGTCAGCTCGATCCAGAAGGCAATTCTGTCAGCGATGTCCGATTCCACAACCCCCGGAAGGGCCCAACTTTTCCGGTTAGTTTTCCGGTCAGACGTCATGGCCCCGGACCGACCGTGCGTGAACCCTGACCGCATGTCCACGATGAGGAAACGCATCGCGGTGGCCGCCACCGTGCTGGCCGCCGTGTCGGCGGCCGTGCCCGCCGGGCATGCCGACGCACCGCCGTTCGGGCAGCTGCCGGTGATGGGCTACAACACGTGGTACCAGTTCGGTGCCGGACTGACCGAGAGCGCGGTCCTGCAACAGGCCGACCAACTCGTCAACAGCGGGCTCGCCACGGCGGGCTACGACACCGTCAACCTCGACGACGGCTGGATGGCGGCCGCACGCGCCGGCGACGGCTCGCTGACGTGGAACACCACCAAGTTCCCGCACGGCATTCCCTG
>DASZXM010001144.1:0-3920 GCA_035546415.1 Pseudonocardiaceae bacterium | reverse complement strand
GTGCAGCGCTCCGGTGCCACACCGCCCGCCGCCCGCACGGCCACCACACCCGCGGTCGGGCCGGAGCCGGGCAACGTGTTCGGGCAGGGCAAGAACGTGCCGCTGATCGCGATGGCGCACGAGATCCCCTACGTCGCGACCGCCACCGTCGCCGACCTGCGCGACCTGGAGTACAAGGTCACCCGGGCGATGGAGTTCCGCGGCGCGCGCTACCTGCACGTCCTGGTGCCCTGCCCGCTCGGGTGGGGCAGTGCGTCGCACGACACGATCAACATCGCCCGGCTGGCCACGCGGAGCGGACTGTTCCCGGTGTTCGAGGCGGAGCGCGGCGAGGTGGTCGCGGCCACGAAGATCCGCAGGCGGGTCCCGGTCGAGGACTACCTGCGCCGGCAGACCCGTTACGCCCACCTGTTCGGCGCGCACCCGGCGACCGACGTCATCGCCCGCCTGCAAGCGGCCGCCGACCGCAACATCCGCAGGTTCCACCTGCTCGACGAGGAGGACGAGGTCCCGTCATGACCGAGGAGAAGCCGTTCGCCATCACACTGGACGTCGGCACGAGCCTGGCGAACAGGACCGGCACGTGGCGCACGGAACGCCCGGTCTACCTGGACCTGCTGCCGCCGTGCAACCATGCCTGCCCGGCGGGGGAGAACATCCAGCGCTGGCTGTTCCACTCCGAGAGCGGCGGCTACGAAGCCGGGTGGCGGCAGATCATGGCGGACAACCCGTTCCCGGCGGTCATGGGCCGGGTCTGCTACCGGCCGTGCGAGGCCGCGTGCAACCGTGGGCAGCTCGACGAGTCCGTCGGCATCAACTCGGTCGAGCGGTTCCTCGGCGACGAGGCCATCCGCCGGCACTGGACCGTGCCGGTCACGGCCGAGGCGACCCACCGCCGGGTGCTGGTCGTCGGCGCGGGGCCGTCCGGCCTGTCCGCCGCCTACCACCTGCGGCTGCTCGGTCACGAGGTCATCGTCCGCGACGCGGGGGAACAGCCGGGCGGGATGATGCGCTACGGCATTCCTGCCTACCGACTGCCCCGCGACGTCCTGGACGCCGAGATCGCGCGGATCCAGGACATGGGTGTGCGCATCGAGTGCGGCCGGCCGGTCACCGACGTGCTCGCCGAGCAGCGCGACGGCGGGTTCGACGCCGTGTTCCTCGCGGTCGGCGCGCAGATCGGCAAGCGGGCCTACATCCCCGCCGGTGACTCGGCGCGCATCCTGGACGCCGTGTCGGTACTGCACGACGTCGCGGCCGACCAACCACCCATGCTGGGCAGGCGGGTCGTCGTCTACGGCGGCGGGAACACCGCGCTGGACGCGGCCCGCACCGCCAAGCGCCTCGGAGCGACCGACGCCCTGGTGGTCTACCGGCGGACCCGGGAACGCATGCCGGCCCACGACAGCGAGGTCGAGGAAGCGCTCGCCGAGGGCGTCACGATGCGCTGGCTGTCCACCATCGCATACGCCGGCGGGGCCACGATCAGGGTGGAGAAGATGGCGCTGGACGAGACGGGCTTCCCACAGCCCACCGGTGAGTTCGAGGACCTGTCGGCGGACTCGGTCGTGCTGGCACTGGGCCAGGAGGCGGATCTGTCACTGCTGCGCGACGTGTCCGACATCCAGCGCGACGACGGCGTGGTCGCCGTCGGACCGACGATGATGACCGGGCATCCCGGGGTGTTCGCCGGTGGCGACATCGTCCCCGGCGACCGCACCGTGACCGTCGCGATCGGACACGGCAAGCGTGCCGCCCGGGCGATCGACGCCTGGCTGCGGGAGGACCCGGCGACCCGGCAGGCCGCCCACCCGATGGCCACCTTCGACCGCCTCAACACGTGGTACTACAGCGACGCGCCGGCCACCGTGCGGCCGGAGCTGGACGCGGCCCGGCGGACCTCCACCTTCGACGAGGTCGTCGGCGGTCTCGACGAGTCGACGGCCCTGTTCGAGGCGCGGCGCTGCCTGTCCTGCGGCAACTGTTTCGAGTGTGACAACTGCTTCGGCGTGTGCCCGGACAACGCGGTGATCAAGCTGGGCGACGGTGAGCGGTACGAGATCGACTACGACTACTGCAAGGGCTGCGGCATCTGCGCCGCGGAGTGCCCGTGCGGAGCGATCGAGATGCAGCCGGAACAGAGTTGAACGACACCGCGGCGGCGACCGGAAATCCCGGTCACCGCCGCGGTGTGCCGATTTCTACTGCTGGACGATCTGGTTGGGGATGACGACCACCGGGCACGGTGCGTGCCGGACGGCACCCGCGGCCACGCTGCCGAGGAACACCTCGGCCAGCGGTCCCTGCCCGTGCCCGCCGACGACCAGCATGTCCGCGTCGGCCGCGGCCTTGGCCAGTTCGACCTCGGGGTCACCGACCACCGTGATGGCCAAGACGTCCACCGGGTCCGCCACGCCGGCCTTGGCCTGCTCGATCAGCTCGTGCAGCCGTTCGGCGCTGGCGGCCTCGCCCCGGTCCGGGGCCCGCAGGCCGTGTGGTTCCAACGCGAACGACGTGGCGGGCATGAGTTCCGGCGCGCGCCGGACGGAGACGGCGTGCACGGTGCCGTGCTGGCGGGTCGCCTCCTTGATCGCCCAGGTGAGTGCCGCGGCGGCGGCGGGTGAACCGTCGACACCCACGACGATGACCGGCCCGGTCCGTGTCGACATGGTGATCCTCCTTCCGCTCAGGCACCCACGAGCCGGACCAGGTCGACCAGGCGGGCCGTGTAGCCCCACTCGTTGTCGTACCAACCGAACACCTTGACCAGCCCGTCGGCGATCCTGGTCAGACCCGCGTCGAAGACGCAGGACGACTCGTCACCGACGATGTCCCGGGACACCAGGGGCTCGTCGCTGTAGCGCAGGATGCCTTTGAGGTCACCGATCGAGGCGTCGGCGAACGCCGCGTTGATCTCCGCGACGGTGACCTGCTCGTCCAGTTCGACGGTCAGGTCGGACAGCGACCCGTCGTCGATCGGCACCCGCACGGCCACCCCGTCCAGCTTTCCGGCCAGCGCCGGCAGCACCTCGCCGACGGCCTTCGCGGCACCGGTGGTGGTGGGGATCATGTTGACCGCGGCGGACCGGGCCCGGCGCATGTCCTTGTGCGGGCCGTCGAGCACGTTCTGGTCGTTGGTGTAGCTGTGGATCGTGGTCAGCAGACCACGCCTGACGGTGAACTCCCGGTGCAGCACCAGCAGCATCGGCGCCACGCAGTTCGTGGTGCACGACGCGTTGGAGATCACGTGGTGCCGCTTCGGGTCGTAGTCGCCGTCGTTGACGCCCATCACGAACGTCCCGTCGACGCCCTTGCCGGGCGCGGACAGCACGACCTTGCGCGCACCGGCACGCAGGTGCGCGGCCGCGGCGTCCCGGGTGCGGAACCTGCCGGTGGACTCCACGACCACGTCGACGCCGACGTCGTCCCACGCCAGCAGCGAGGGGTCGTAGTCGTGGTTCATCCGGATCGTCATGCCGTCGATGTGCATCCCGTGCGGGTCGGTCGTGATCTGCCGGCGCCACGGGCCGTAGGTGGAGTCGTAGCGCAGCAGGTGCGCCGCCGTCGCCGGGTCCATGACGTCGTTGGCGGCGACCACCTCGATACCGGTGTCACCCCTGTCGACCACGGCCCGCAGGAAATCCCGGCCGATTCGGCCGAAACCGTTGATACCAACGCGAACTGCCATGTCTGCCTCACTAGTCCGTCAGGGTCTTCCGGCCGCCATGGTCGGTGCGGCGTGCGTCGGCGACCAAGGGCCCGAAGTCCTCACCGGGCAGTCAGTTCGTCGGGACCGCCGGCCGTGGCGCGGTTCACCTGATCCGGCTGCCGGCGGAACAGGTCCGCCCAGGCGCCGGCCGTGGGACGACGGTGTCGAACGTCCTCTACCGACGTGCCGACATGCCCTGTGCGCCCGGCGT
>DASZXM010001143.1:0-3462 GCA_035546415.1 Pseudonocardiaceae bacterium | reverse complement strand
GGAAGCCTGCCGCCCCAACGGCCCCGACGCGACGACCCAGGCGCCCCGACCCCTCATACCCAGCCCAAAGCCACGGTTGGTGGGCCGGGTCAAGGGAAGCGGAGCGACCTTGACGCGGCACGCCAACCGTGGCACACCCTAGAAGGAGGGGTCGGGGGCGCTCCAGCAAACGCTAACCGGCACCGCACCCCAACCGCAGCAGCCCGCCCCGCACCCCAACCGCAGCCCACAGCCACACACCCAGCCACCCAGCCAACCAACAAGACCGGTCCCCCACACGACCACGAACCGAACGATCACCCCCCGCTCACTCCGCCGGCTTGGTCTCCAACGGAACCGCCGCACCCCGCACCAGCCCCAACTGAACCGACTGCCGCCCCAGCACCGCGTCCAACAACCAATCCGACGCGGTTCGCACCCGGTTCCCCGGCATCGCCGCCAAGTGATATCCCCGCGTCACGACCTTCGCCGGGAACCCCGCCAGCGGAATCTTCAGCGGGTTGGCCGCCGCCTGCCAGCCACCCAGGTCCACCACGAACCCCAAATCGTGATGCTTGTACGGCTTGATCGACCCGTGCCCCAGCGACGCCGCCACGTTCTTCCCGCACAACGTCCCCTGCCGCATCGCGTGTTGGGCCGTCATGCCGGTGATCTCGCCCGGCCGGGTGAGGTCCGGCACCGCCGCCGCGTCTCCGCAGGCGAAGACGTCCGGATGTTCGGGCACCCGCAGCGTCGGGTCGACCACGAGCCGACCTTTTTCCAGCGATGTCCCGAGTTGCTCCACCAACGGGTCCGGCCGCACACCGACACACCACGCCAGCGTGCGTGTCGGCACGAACGTGTCGTTCGTCAACTGGACGCCGTCCTTGGTCGCCTCGTGCACCGACGTGCCCGTCAACACTTCGACGCCCCGCTGCCGCAGCACGCGGTCCGCTGCCTTCGACAACCGGCGGTCCAGTTCCGGCAGCACCCTGGGCGCCAGGTCCAACAACAGCCACCGCACCCGCTGGTCCCGCAGCCCACGATGCTTCTTGACGACCGCGCTGGTCAGCAACGGGCCCTGCGCGGCCACCTCGGTCCCCGTGTACCCGGCTCCGACGACCACGAACGTGCACCGCGCGTCCCGCTCGGCCTGGTCCGTCGTGCCGGCGGCCAGTTCGATCTGCCGGACCACGTGGTCCCGCAGGTACAGCGCCTCCGCCACGCCTCGGAACCCGTGCGCGTGCTCCGCGACACCGGGGATCGGCAACAGCTTGTTGACGGCACCCGCGGCCAGCACGAGCCGGTCGTACGACAGCACGTGCGACCCGCCCTCCGGGTCGACGTACGTCACGCACTTCGCGTCGAACGACACCTCACGCACGTCACCCAACGCCAGTCGCACCCTCGGCAGCGCCGCCGGCAGCGACACCGTCACCCGACGCGGGTCGACCACCGCCGCCGCGACTTCCGGCAGCAGCGGCAGATAGAGAAAATAATCCGTCCGGTTGACCAGCACGATGTCCACGTCGGCATGTCTGGGCAGCGCCTTGCTGAGGGCTCGGGCCGCGTTGAATCCGGCGAACCCGCCGCCGACGATCACGATCCGGGTCGGTTCAGCCATGTCCGATGCCTACCCTTCTGCCGAGTCAGCAAACACTGTCGCACGGATGTGGGCCGGCAGCGCACCACCGGCCCACATCCCGCACCACACGTCCCGGACGGATCAGCCGACCGTGTACCGATACGGAATACCGACCAGCTCCGACCCCTCCCCCGCGACGTTGTTCCTCGTGTCGACGTACACCGTGCCGCGCACCACCGTGCCCGGCGCCGCCGTCGGCCGCAGCGTCAGCGTGATGCTCGCCCTACCCCCAGCGGGCACGAACACCGCGTCACCACCACTACCGCCTCCCACCGCCGACAGCCAGAAGTCCCCTGTGGACGAACTAGCCGCCGTGTCGAACGGCTGGGTGTGCGCCACCACCGAGATGCTCGCCGTCGCCTTCGGTGCGGCGTTCTGGAACGGGCCGAGCTCACCGGTGTCGGTGATCCACAACCCATCCGCCACCTGGTCCGCGGCCACCCTGTTGACCGTGGCGTTCCCGCTCCCGGTCTGCCGGTACGGACCCGGGTTGCCGTCGGAGAACTCCAGGTAGGCGCCCACCGGCACACTCGCCGAGACACGTTCGGAAAGCACGCTCGTGTGCGGCGGCACCAGGTAGTCCGGCGGCTGGGTCGACGCCGTGTCCTCGGGCAGGTCGATCGTGCTGTCACCGGACACCGGCGGCAGCGTGACGTCGGCCTGGCCGTCCAGCCTCGGGTCGAGGAAGTAGTACTCCCCCGCCTTGCCGGTGTTCGTCACGGTGATCGTGCTGGTCACCGCCCTGCCAGCCGCGATTGGGCCACCTTCCGGCAGGCCGGACGCGTGCACTCGGACCGTGTCGTAACGAACCGTGCCAGTGACGTGCTCACCGAAGTCCCGCCCGCTGGACGGCCCGAACAGCACCGCGATCAGTGCCCACCGCCCGGCGGCCGGCCGGTTCACCGTCAACGTCGCGTTGCCGGTGGCCTTCGCCGTTCCACTGTTCCAGGCCGTCTCGACCGCGTTGGTGTCACCGGAGAGGATCTGCCCGTCCGGGCTCTCCAGGAAATAATCCACCTGCGTCACCGGGTCGGGCGCCGTCAGGTCGATCGTCATGTTCCGCTTGCCGCGCGGCACGTCCAGGTAGTAGCCGACGTACTGGTCGAGACCCCGGCCGACACCACCGGTGATCGGTACCGAGAACGACCCGCTCGACGGGATCAGCACCCGCCGCGCCAGGGGCACCGACAGGTGCGTGCCCAGGTTCGAGTCGAACTGCACGGACGCCGGGGCGTCACCGGCCTGTTTCGGCAGCGGCACCGCCAGGGTGAACGTGGCCGATCCGCCCGCCGGGATCGTCCTGGTCACCGGTGCCACGCCCGCGCTGCCGTACCGGCTGCCGGTGATCCGCACCGCGACCTGCCCGCGATACGAACCGGGCGTGGGCAGCGGCTCCTGGAAGTGGTCGCGGCCGTTGCCCCACAAAATCTTCTCGGTCCACCGGCCCGGTGTCGGGTCGTGCACGCCGACGTGCTGGTAGTCGGTGAAGCCGTAGTCGTAGGACTCCTGCACCAGCTGACCGGCCGGGTCGAACAGCTCGAAGTCCAACTGGCCGGACGTGCGCGTGCCCGGCCAGGTCATCTCGGCGTCCAGCCAGGACGTGCCAGGCGGGACGGTGAACGTGAACGGCGCCACCGCCGCCGGGTTCTCGCCGGGACCACCGACCGGCGGCAGCGCCGCACCGGTGACCTGCTTGGTGACGTTCACCGAGAACGTCTGCCGGCCCAGCGCCCGCGACGTGGCCCGGACGGTCTGCGGCGTGCGTCCCGTGTTGGTCAACGTCTCCGTGACGCGCCGGACGCTGCCGGCCTTCCCCGTCACGTCCAACTGCGTGGTCC
>DASZXM010001142.1:0-10700 GCA_035546415.1 Pseudonocardiaceae bacterium | reverse complement strand
CGTGGTGATCTCCGCGCTGGCCGCCTACACCCAGCGGCTGACCGGTGTCACCGACGTCCTGCTGTCTATGCCGGTCAGCGCGCGCGTCGGCGCCGGCATGCGGGCCGTGCCCGGCATGGTGAACAACTACGTGCCGCTGCGGCTGACCGTGCGGCCCGAGCTGACCCGCGCCGAACTGCTCCGCCAGGCGTCCGCCGAACTCACCAAGGCGCTGCGGCACCAGCGGTTCCGCGTCAGCCGCATCCGCAACGGCATGGGTCTGCGCAGCGACGACCGGCGGCCGTTCGGCCCGTTCGTGAACATCCTGCCGCAGGAGACCGTCATCGACCTCGGTGGCTGTGTCGCCACGGTGAACAACGTGTCCACCGGCCTGGTGGACGACTTCGAGATCACCGTCGTCGAGTCCGTCGCGGGCGGTGTCGAGATCCACGTGAGCGGCAACGTCAACCAGTACGACGAGGCCGAGCTGGACACGCACGCCGCGTGCCTGACCACGTTCGTGGAGAACTTCGTGCTGGCCGGCGCCGACGACCGGCTGGGCCGCATCGAACTGCTGTCCGAGGCCGAACTCGCCGTGCTGTTGCGCAGCGGCACCGGGCCGGCGATGCCGGACGAGATCGACGGTGTCGTCGAGCGGCTGCGTGCCGTCGCGCTGCGCGACCCGGCGGCCGTCGCCGTCACCGACGACACGGAGTCCCTGTCCTACGCCGACCTGGCCGGCCGCGCGTCCGCGCTGTCGCGCAGGCTGGACGGCGCCGGACTGGTCGCCGTGCTGGCCGACCCGGGCGTCGGGTTCGTCACGGCCGTGCTGGGCGTGCTGGGTGCCGGCGGCGGGTACGTGCCGCTGGACGTGCGGGTGCCCGTCGTCCGCCTGGCCCGCCTGGTGGTGGACGCCGGTGTCGGCTGGCTCGTGGTCGACGAGGAACACCGCGAGCTGGCCGCCGAGGTCGTCGCGGCGGCCGGCGTGCGCGTCGAGGTCGTCGCGCTGGATGGCACCAGCGACTCGCTCACCGACCTGGCCCCGGTGGTCGGCGGCGCGAGCGACCTCGCCTACGTCATCTACACGTCCGGTTCGACAGGCAAGCCGAAGGGCGCCATGGTGCACCGCGCCGGCATGCTCAACCACCTGGCCGCCAAGCTGGAGGACCTCGGACTGTCCGCTTCGGACACTGTCGTGCAGAACGCGCCGGTCACGTTCGACGTGTCGGTGTGGCAGATGCTCGCGCCGCTGCTGGTCGGCGCCCGGGTCCGGGTGGTCGACTCGACGACGGCCGCCGACCCGGACGCGCTGTTCGGGTTGGTCCGCGACGAATCCGTGACGGTGCTGGAGGTCGTGCCCACGCTGCTGCGTGCCGCGCTGGACGCCTGGGACCTGACCGGTGACCGGCCCGCGCTGCCGGCGCTGCGCTACCTCGTGGTGACCGGCGAGGCCGTCGCCCCCGACCTGTGCACCCGGTGGCTGGGGGCGTTCCCGGCCGCGCCGGTGGTCAACGCGTACGGCCCGACCGAGTGCTCCGACGACGTGACCCACGCCGTGCTCAAGGCGGACTGGGTGGCCGGCCAGCGGGTGCCGATCGGCGCGCCGATCCGCAACACCCGGCTGTACGTGCTGGGCGACGACCTGCGGCCGGTGCCGATCGGTGTGGTCGGCGAGCTGTACGTCGGCGGTTCCGGTGTCGGCCGCGGCTACCTGCGCCGGCCCGACCTGACGGCCGAGCGGTTCGTCGCCGACCCGTTCGGCGCGGCCGGCGACCGGATGTACCGCAGCGGCGACCGGGTCGTGCTGCGGCCCGACGGGCTGCTGGAGTTCGTGGAGCGCCGCGACTTCCAGGTCAAGGTCCGCGGCTACCGCATCGAGCTGGGCGAGATCGAGGCGGCGCTGCGCGGGCTGCCCGGCGTCACCGACGCCGTCGTCACCGTGCCGGTCGACCCGGCAGGGCACAAGCGGCTGGTCGGCTACGTCACCGGCGCCGACGGCCTGGACAACGCGACGATCCGTTGCGGCGTCGGCGAAGTGCTGCCCGAGTACATGGTGCCCTCGGTGGTCGTCGTGCTGCCCGCGCTGCCTCTGACCGCGCACGGCAAGGTGGACCGCAAGGCACTGCCGGCGCCGGACTTCGGCGACGTCACGTTCGGCCGGGCGCCGACCACGGAGAAGGAACAGATCCTCTGCTCGATCCTGGCCGAGGTGCTCAACCTGCCCCAGGTCGGCGCGGACGACAACTTCTTCGGCATCGGCGGCGACAGCATCAGCGCCATCCAGGTGGTCAGCCGCGCCCGCCGGGCGGGCCTGCTGATCACGGCCGCCGACGTGTTCCGGCAGATGTCGCCTGCCGCGATCGCCCGCGTGGCCCGGCAGGGCGACCGGCAGGCCGCGGTGGACAGCGTGGACGGTGTCGGCGAGGTCGAGCCGACGCCCATCGTGCAGCAGTTGCGCGAGGACATCGGCCTGCTGCCCGAACCGGTGGCCGAGTTCAGCCAGTACGTGGTGGTCACCGTCCCGGCCGGCGTCGACACCGACCGGCTGGCCACGGCCGTGCAGGCCGTGCTGGACCGGCACGACGCGCTCCGGCTGCGCCTGAAGGTGCCGGTGGCCGGCCTGTGGAGCATCGAGGTGCCCGAGGCCGGCTCCGTCCGCGCGGCCGACGTCATCACCCGGGTGGACGCCGCCCAGCTGACCACCGACGCCCAGTGGGACGCCGCCATCGCCGGGGAGGCCGCCGCCGCGCGCACCCGACTGGCGCCCGAGCAGGGCGTCGTCGTACAGCTCGTCCTGTTCGACGCCGGCGACCGGCCGGGCAGGCTGTTGTTCCTGGTGCACCACCTCGCGGTGGATGGGGTGTCGTGGCGGATCATCGTGCCCGACCTGGGTGCCGCCTGGCGGGCCGTCGTCGCCGGCCGCACACCGGTGCTCGACGCCGTCGGCACGTCGTTCCGCCGCTGGGCCGGCACGCTGGCGCAGCAGGCCAGGACCGCCGACCGGGTCGCGGAACTGCCGCTGTGGACCGGACAGCTGGCCGCGCCCGACCCGCTGCTGGCCGCCCGGGCGCTGGACCCGGCGACCGACACGCAGGCCACCGCCCGCCGGTTGCGGCTGGTGCTGTCCGCCGACGAGACGACCACGCTGCTGACCGCCGTGCCGGCCGCGTTCCACGCCGAGATCAACGACGTGCTGCTGGCCGGCCTGGCGCTGGCGGTGTCCGACTGGCGCCGCAAGCGCGGCGTCGCCGACTCCGCCGTGCTGGTCGAGTTGGAGGGCCACGGCCGCGAGCAGCTGGCCGACGACGTCGACCTGTCCCGCACGGTCGGCTGGTTCACCACGGCCTACCCGGTCCGGCTGGACCCGGGCGCCGTGGACTGGGCCGACGCGTGGTCCGGTGGCCGGGCCGCCGGTTCGGTGATCAAGCGGGTCAAGGAACAGCTGCGCACGCTGCCCGACCACGGTCTGGGCTACGGCCTGCTGCGCCACCTCAACCCGCAGACGTGCGGCGCGCTGGCCCGTTTCGCCGCGCCGCAGCTGGGCTTCAACTACCTGGGCCGGTTCGGCACCGGCAGTGCCGCCGACTGGTCGCTGGCCGGTGGGGACGCCGGCAGTGCCGTCGTCGGCCTGGGCGTGCACCCGACCACTCCGCTGCGGCACGCCGTCGAGGTCACGTCCGTCACCGAGGACCGCCCGGACGGCCCGGTGCTGGTCGCGGACTGGATCTACGCCGGTGAGCTGCTGTCCGAGGCGGACGTCGACGACCTGGCGCAGACGTGGTTCCGCGCGCTGCGCGCCCTGGTCCGGCACGCGTTGGCGCCCGGCGCAGGCGGCCGGACGCCGTCGGACTTCCCGCTGGTGAACCTGAGCCAGGAGGAGATCGAGGAGCTGGAGCGGGACATCGACCAGCGCGAGGTCACCGGCGGCGGCGCCGGCCTGGACGACGTGCTGCCGCTGTCCCCGCTGCAGAAGGGCCTGCTGTTCCAGGCCGACTTCGACGAGGACGGTCCGGACGTCTACACGCTCCAGGTCACCGTGGACGCCGACGGCGAGCTGGACACCGCCCGGTTGCGGGTCGCCGCCGCCGCTCTGCTGCGCCGGCACCCGAACCTGCGCTCCTACTTCCGGTACGGCCGCGAGGGCGAGCCGGCACAGGTGGTGCCCGGCTCGGTGGACGTCACGTTCGACGAGATCGACCTGTCCGGGGTGCCCGGCGAGCAGCAGGCGCGCGACCTGGAGGCGCTCACCGACGCGGACTGGACCCGCCGGTTCGACATGGGGCGCCCGCCGCTGGTCCGGTTCTGTGTCGTCCGGCTGGGCGGCCGGAGGTTCCGGCTGATGTGGACCGTGCACCACATCCTGGTGGACGGCTGGTCGATGACGATCTTCGCCCGCGAGCTGCTGACGCTGTACGCGAACGGCGGCGACACGGCCGCGCTCACGCCGGTCCCGCCCTACCAGGACTTCCTGTCCTGGCTGGGTGGGCAGGACGCGGACGCCGCACGGGAGGCGTGGCGCCGGGTGCTGGACGGCGTCGAGGAGCCGACCCGGCTGGGCCCCGCCGTGCGGGACAAGGTGTCCGTGCTGCCCGAGTCACTGATCGTCACGCTGCCCGAGTCGCTGACCGAGCGGCTGACCGCGTGGACCCGGGCCAACGACCTGACGCTCAGCACGGTGGTCCAGGCGTGCTGGTCGCTCCTGCTGGGCCGGTTGACCGGCAGTCGGGACGTCCTGTTCGGCGTCGTCAACTCCGGCCGGCCGCCGGAGCTGCCCGGCGTCGAGTCGATGGTCGGCCTGTTCGTGAACACGCTGCCCACCCGGGTCCGCCTCGACCCGGCCAGCACCGTCCGCCAACTGCTCACCGAGATCCGCGAGCAGCACTTCGAACTGGCCGCGCACGAGCACATCGGCCTGGCCGAGGTGCAGCAGATCGCCGGCATCGGCGAGCTGTTCGACACCGTCATCAGCTACCACAACTATCCGATGTCCGACGTGCGCGACCTGGACGGCATCGTGCCCGACGTGCGGCTGCTGGCCGGCGAGGCGCGGGTGTTCGCCGAGTACCCGCTCGCGGTCAGCGTCTATCCGGGCGACCGGCTGGTGATGCACGCGCAGTACCGGCCGGACATCTTCGGCGCCACCACGATCCGGTCCGTCATGGACCGTCTGGTCCGCATGCTGGACACCGTCGTCGGCCAGCCCGACACCATGCTCGGCCGGGTCGACGCGCTCGCCGGTGACGAGCGGCGCCGGCTGGTCGGCGAGTGGGGCGGCACGGCGTGGCTGCGGCCCCAGGTCACGGTGGCCGAGCTGTTCGAGGCCAACGCGGCCGCCGCGCCGGACGCGGAGGCGCTCGTCGTCGACGGCGTCACCATGACGTACGGCGAGCTGAACCGCAGGGCGAACCGGTTGGCACGGCTGCTGATCGAGCGCGGCATCGGGCCGGAGGACATCGTCGCGATCGCGCTGCCGCGGTCGGCGGAGATCGTCGTCGCGATCATCGCGGTGCTCAAGACCGGCGCCGCCTACCTGCCGGTCGACCCGGCCTACCCGGCCGACCGCATCGCCTACATCCTCGCCGACGCGCACCCGGTGCTACTGGTCAGCAGCGAGCTGGTCGCCGCGGGCCTGCCCAAGGCAGGCCGCATCCCGCAGCTGCTGCTGGACGACCCGGACGTGGAGCGCGAGCTGCGGGCCGTGCGCAAGCGCAAGGACGTCGCCGACGCCGACCGGGTCCGGCCACTGACCCCGCGGCACGCCGCGTACGTCATCTACACGTCCGGTTCCACCGGCAGGCCCAAGGGCGTCGTCGTCGACCATGCCGGGTTCGCCGCGATGATCGCCAGCCTGGTCCGCCGGTTCGACGTGGACCGGTCCACCAAGGTGTTGCAGTTCTTCTCGTTCAGCTTCGACGCGTCGGTCTGGGAGTTCGGGATCGCGCTGTTCGGCGGTGGCGGCACGCTGGTGTTCGCCGACGAGGAGAGCCGCACGGCCGGCCAGCCCCTGGTCGACCTGATCAACACCCAGGGCGTCACGCTCGCCGCGCTGCCCCCGGTGGTGGCAGGCGCGCTGCCCGACGGCGCCACCCTGCCGGCGAACATGACCATGGTCGTCGCGGGCGAGGCCTGCCCGCCGGAGGTGGTCGCACGCTGGGCGCCGCGGCTGCGGATGTTCAACGGCTACGGCCCCACCGAGTCGGTGCTCGCCTCCACCGTCAGCAAGCCGCTGACCGGTGAGGGCAAGCCGCCGATCGGCACGCCCACGGCGGCACACCGGGTCTACGTGCTGGACCGCACGCTGCAGCCGGTGCCGGTCGGCGTGGTCGGCGAGCTGTACGTGAGCAGCGGCCTGGCCCGCGGCTACCTGAACCGGGCCGCCCTGACGTCGGAGCGGTTCGTCGCCGACCCGTTCACCGCGGACGGCGAACGCATGTACCGCACCGGTGACCTGGTCCGCTGGCTGCCCGACGGCGAGCTGGACTACGTGGGCCGCGCCGACGACCAGGTGCAGGTGCGTGGCTTCCGCGTCGAACTCGGCGAGATCGAGTCGGTGCTGGCCGGTCACCCGACCGTCGCGCTGGCCGTGGTGATCATGCGGGAGGACGAGCAGACCGGCGACAAGCGACTGCTGGCCTACGTGATCCCGGACTCGCCGAACGCGGCGGACCCGGCCGAGCTGCGCGAGCACCTGGCCGCGTCGCTGCCCGAGTACATGGTGCCCAGTGCCGTGCTGGTGCTGGACCAGTTCCCGCTCACCGCGCACGGCAAGGTGGACCGCAAGGCACTGCCGGACGTCGGCAGCACCGGCCCGGCGCCCGGCCGCGGGCCGCGCAACCCGGTGGAGGAGATCCTCTGCGGTGTCTTCGCCGACGTGTTGGAGCTGCCCAGGATCGGCATCGACGACGACTTCTTCGAGTGGGGCGGCCACTCCCTGCTGGCCACCCGCGCGGTCAGCAAGGCGCGCACCGCGCTGGGCGTCGAACTGCCGATCCGGGCGCTGTTCGAGGCCCGTACGGTGGCCGCGCTCGCCGAGTACGTCACCGGTGCCGACGCGGCCCGTCCGCCGCTGCGGCCCGCCGAGCACGCGCCGGGCGAGGTCGGCAGGCCGCTGTCGTTCGCGCAGCGCAGGCTGTGGTTCCTCAACCGCCTGGACGAGGGCACCACCGGCACCTACAACGTGCCGCTGGCCCTGCGCCTGACCGGTGAGCTGCACGCCGACGCGCTGCAGGCGGCACTGCGCGACCTGGTGGAGCGGCACGAGATCATGCGCTCGGTCTTCCCCGACCAGGACGGTGCGCCCTACCAGTACGTGCTGGACCTGCCGGCGGGTTACCCGCTGCTGCCCGCCACCCGCCTCACCGAGGCGGAGCTGCCCGCCGCGCTGTCCGCCGAGGCCGACCGCGGCTTCGCCCTGGCCGTCGAGCCGGGCCTGCGGCCCCGGCTGTTCGTGCTCGGCCCGCAGGAACACGTGCTGCTGCTGGTGTTCCACCACGTCGCGTTCGACGGCTGGTCGATGGCGCCGCTGACCCGCGACCTGGTCGCGGCGTACCGGGCGCGCTGCGCAGGCCGCGCGCCACAGTGGACGCCGCTGCCGGTGCAGTACTCGGACTACTCGGTGTGGCAGCAGGAACTGCTGGGCAGCGAGGACGACGAGCACAGCGTGCTGTCCCGGCAGTTGGCCTACTGGACGCAGGCGCTGGCCGACCTGCCCGAGGAACTGGCCCTGCCGACGGACTTCCCGCGGCCGGCGGTGAGCAGCCACCAGGGCGACGAGATCCTGTTCGAGATCGACGGCGAGCTGTACCAGCAGCTGGTCGAGCTGGCCAGGGAGTGCGGCGCGACCGTGTTCATGGTGCTCCAGGCGGCCGTGTCGATGCTGTTCACCAAGCTCGGTGCGGGCACCGACATCCCGCTGGGCAGTCCCATCGCCGGGCGGACCGACGAGGCACTGGACGACCTGGTCGGCTTCTTCGTCAACACGCTCGTGCTGCGGACCGACACCAGCGGCAACCCGACGTTCCGGGACGTCGTGGAACGTGTCCGGGAGACCGACCTGGCCGCGTACGCCAACCAGGACGTGCCGTTCGAGTACCTGGTCGAGGCGCTCAACCCGGAGCGCTCGATGGCGCGCAACCCGCTGTTCCAGGTCATGCTGATCTTCCAGAACAACGAGGACGCACCGGTCACGCTGCCCGGCCTGACCGCGGCCGTGGAGCAGGTGCACGCTCACATCGCCCAGTTCGACATGACGTTCCAGCTGTTCGAACAGGACGGTGGCCTGACCGGTCTGCTGGAGTACAGCACGGACCTGTTCGCCGAGCCGTCCGTGCGGACGATGGCCGAGCGGTTCGTCCGCCTGCTGCGGCTGGTGGTCGCCGACCCGGACGAGCCGATGGCCCGCCTGGACGTGCTGGGCGCCGACGAGCGTGTCGAGCTGCTGCGCGCCGCGTCCGGTCCGGCACTGCCGGGCATGGGCGAGGGTGTCGTGGAGCGCGTGCGCCGCAACGCCGTCGCGCATCCCGACGACGTCGCGGTCGTCGACGACGACGGCCGGCTGTCCTACGCCGAACTGGTCGGCCGCGCGTCGGCGCTGTCGCGCAGGCTGGACGGGGCCGAGCTGGTCGCGGTGCTCGCCGACCCTGGCGTCGGGTTCGTCACGGCCGTGCTGGGCGTGCTGAACGCGGGCGGGGGCTACGTGCCGCTGGACGTGGCCCTGCCGGTGCAGCGGCTGTCCCGGATCGTCGTCGACGCCGCCGTCGGCTGCATCGTGGCGGACGCCGGACACTGTGACCTGGCCGCCGACATCGTCACGGCAGCGGGCGGATCGGTCGAGGTCGTCGAGCTGGACGGCGCGCGGGACGCGCTGACCGACCTGGCACCGGCGATCGGCGGCGACGGTGACCTGGCGTACGTCATCTACACGTCCGGTTCGACCGGCCGCCCGAAGGGCGCGATGGTGGACCGGCGCGGCATGGCCAACCACATCTGGGCCAAGATCGACGACACCGGGCTGTCCGCCGGTGACACGCTGATCCACAACGGGCCGGTCACCTTCGACGTGTCCGTGTGGCAGATGCTGGGCGCGCTGCTGGTCGGCGGCACCACCCGCATGGTGGACCGTGTCACGGCGGCGGACCCGGTGGCGCTGTTCAACCTGGTCGCCCGTGAGGGCGTCGCGGTGTTGGAGGTCGTCCCGTCGATCCTGCGCGCCGCGCTGGACTCGTGGGACGCCAACGGTCCCGCGCCCGCCCTGCCCACCCTGCGGCGCCTGGTGCCCACCGGTGACGTGCTCGCGTCCGACCTGTGCACCCGCTGGTTCGCGCTGTACCCGGACATTCCGCTGGTCAACACCTACGGCCTGACCGAGTGCTCGGACGACGTGGCGCACGCCGTGATCCGCTCCTCGGCCTGGTCGACCGGTGACCGCGTGCCGATCGGCACGCCGATCCGCAACACCCGGCTGTACGTGCTGGGCGACGACCTGCGGCCGGTCCCCGCCGGTGTGGTCGGCGAGCTGTACGTCGGCGGTGTCGCGGTCGGTCGCGGCTACCTGCGGCGGCCCGGGCTGACGGGGGAGCGGTTCGTGGCCGACCCGTTCGGCGCGGCCGGCGATCGGATGTACCGCAGCGGTGACCGGGTCGTGGCGCGGCCGGACGGCCAACTGGAGTTCGTGGAACGCCGCGACTTCCAGGTCAAGATCCGCGGCTACCGCATCGAACTGGGCGAGATCGAGACCGTGCTGCGCACGCTGCCCGGCATCGGTGACGCGGTGCTCACCGTGGGCGTGGACCCGGCCGGTCACAAGCGGCTCGTCGCGTATGTCGTCGGCGGACCGGAACTGGACGTCGCCACGGTGCGGCAGGGCGCGGGCGAGGTGCTGCCGGAGTACATGGTGCCCGCCGTCGTCGTGGTGCTGCCGGTGCTGCCGCTGACCGCGCACGGCAAGGTGGACCGCAAGGCCCTGCCGGCACCGGACTTCGGTGACGTCGTGCACGGCAGGGCGCCGCGCACACCGGTCGAGGAAGTGCTGTGCGGTGTGTTCGCCGAGGTGCTCGACCTGAAGACGGTCGGCGCCGACGACGACTTCTTCGCCCTCGGCGGGCACTCGCTGATGGCCACCCGGGTCGTCGACCGGGCCCGCAAGGCGGGCATCCAGCTGGCCATCGCGGACGTGTTCCTGCACAAGACGGTGGAGGCGCTGGCCGCGAAGGTCGCCGGTCAGCCCGGTGACACGGTGGCCAGGGTGTTCGACGAGGTGCGCGAACTGGGCGACACGTTCGATCCGTTCGCGGTCGTCCTGGCGATCCGGCCGACCGGCACGAAGCCACCGGTTTTCTGTATCCACAGTGGACTTGGCTTCGCGCTGCCGTACATCGGCCTGGCCAAGCACATCGGTGCCGACCACCCGATCTACGGCATCCAGTCGCCCAGCGTCGCCGCGCTGGCGCCGCTGCCGGAGTCGGTGTCACACACGGCCGCCGAGTACATCGGCCACATCAGGTCGATCCAGCCGACCGGTCCGTACGTGCTGCTGGGCTGGTCGCTGGGCGGCCTGCTGGCCCAGGAGATCGCCGTGCAGCTGCGCGCCGCGGGTGACGAGGTGGCACTGCTGGTCAGCCTGGACGGCTACCCGCACTCGGCGGACATCGACCGGCACAGCGACGACGACCAGGACCTGTACGCGTGGTTCCTGGAGTTCCTCGGCCACGATCGGGCGGAGT
>DASZXM010001141.1:0-1711 GCA_035546415.1 Pseudonocardiaceae bacterium | reverse complement strand
CTCGCCGACCGCGACCACCCGGTTGAGCCGGACGATCGGGCTGTCGGTCAGGCGGGTCAGCTCGTCGTACCACTCGACGATCTGGACCCAGTCGGTCTCCTCGGCCGTGGGCGCGTCGGCGTGCAGTGCCGCGATGGCCGCCTGGGCCTGGAACTCGCCCAGCCGGTCGCGGGCCAGCGCGGCTTGCAGGATCGTGACGCCCTCGGCGATCAACCCGGTGTCCCAGCGGCCCCGGTCCTGTTCGGCGAGCGGCACCAGGCTGCCGTCCGGCGCGGTCCGGGAGGCCCGCCGGGCGTGGTGCAGCAGCATGAGGGCGAGCAGCCCGGCCACCTCGGGGTGGTCGATCGCGGCCGCGAGCTGCCGGGTGAGCCGGATCGCCTCCGCGGCCAGGTCGACATCGCCGGAGTAGCCCTCGTTGAACACCAGGTACAGGACGCGCAGCACGGTGCTCACGTCGCCGGGCCGGTCGAACCGGACACCGGAGACGGTGCGCTTGGCGCGGCTGATGCGCTGCGCCATGGTCGCCTCGGGCACCAGGTAGGCGTCGGCGATCTGCCGGGTGGTCAGCCCACCGACGGCGCGCAGGGTGAGCGCGACGGCGGACATGGGCGTCAGCGACGGGTGGGCACACAGGAAGTAGAGCTGGAGCGTGTCGTCCATCGAGGGCGCCGGTCCCGGGGCTGGCTCCTCGTCGACCTGGTCCTCCCGCCTGCGGCGGGCGGTGTCGGCCCGGGCCGCGTCGAGGAACCGGTGCCACGCGACCGTGACGAGCCACGCCTTCAGGTCCCGGGGCGGATCGTCACCCCAGGTTTCCAAGGCCCGGATCAGGGCCTCCTGCACGGCGTCCTCGGCCGACGCGAAGTCCGCGCCGCGCCGGCCGAGGACACCGATCACCGCGGGGACGAGTTCCCGCAGCAGCGACTCGTTCACTCCGTCACCGTGCGTGCCCCGGCGTGCATTCCGTCGCCGTGGGCGTCTCGGTGAGGAACGGGCGCAGTTCGAGCCACTCGTGGATCGGCTTGCCGCCCGCCCCCGGCGCGGCCGACAGCTCCCCGGCCAGTTCGACGGCGCGTTCGTAGCTGTCCACGTCGATCACCATCCAACCGGCGATGACGTCCTTCGTCTCGGCGAACGGGCCGTCGGTGACCGGCGGCCGACCCTCGCCGTCGAACCGGACCCACACGCCCTGCGGGGCGAGGGCCTGGCTGTCGACGAACTCCCCGGTGCTCTCCAGCCGCTTCGCGAAGTCGTTCATGTACTGGATGTGCGCCGTGATCTCCTCCTGCGTCCACCGGTCCATCGGCACGTCGTTGACGGCTGCCGGAGCGCCGCGGTAGTGCTTGAGCAGCAGGTACTTGGCCATCGTGTGTCTCCTCGGTCTGGTGCGACCCGTTCTGGTCACGTGCACCCCGGGGACGGAGCCGGTCGCCGGTTCTCGACATCGCGGGCGAGCTTTTTCCGCCGAATCCGCGCGACGGGCGTCAGCGGGGCTGTTCCAGCGGCAGCCGGCGGCCGAGGACGGCGAACGCGCGGGGGTCGCCGGCGAACAGGTAGTCACGCAGGACGTCCTGGAAGCCCATCCGGCGGTACAGACGCCACGCCCGGGACGTGCCCTCCGGCGTGGACAGCAGCGTGGTGCCGGCCGAGACCCCGGCCAGCAGGTGCCGCAGCAGGCCTTCGCCCAGGCCCCTGCCCTGCGCGTTCGGGTGGA
>DASZXM010001140.1:0-7134 GCA_035546415.1 Pseudonocardiaceae bacterium | reverse complement strand
CGGTCACCCGGTCCAGGCGCTTGTGGAGCAGCGCGAGCTCGGTCCGCCTGCCCACGAACGCAATCATGTAGACTCCATCTACGTAGACGCCAGCTACGTAGATGGAGTCTACCTACCGTCAGAGCAGTCGCCACTGATGGTCGGCCGTGCCGTTGTCGTCGTACTGGACGACGATGGCCGAGTCGGCGTAGGACATGCCGTCCACGCCCAGCACCTTGCCGCTGTTCCCGTTCTGGATGCGCCACACGTTGCCCACGTCCGCACGCAGCCGCCACAGGTGGTCCGCCGTCCCGTTGTCGTCGTACTGGACCACCCGTGCCGAGTTCGCCGTCGACATCTGGTCCACACCCAGCACCTTGCCCGAGTGCACGTTGCGTATCCGGTGGTAGCCCGACGCGTCCGGTACGAACTGCCACAGGTGGTCGTCCGTGCCGTTGTCGGCGAACTGCACCACCTGGGCCGAGTCCGCCGTCGACATCCCGTCGACACCGAGCACCTTCGTCGAGTTCACGTTCTGGATCCGGACATTCCCGTCCGGGATCAGCCGCCACAGGTGATCGGCCGTGCCGTTGTCGTCGTACTGGACCACCCGGGCCGAGTCCGCCGTGGACATTCCATCAATGCCCAGCACCTTGCCGGAGTGTAGGTTCCGCACGCGGAACCAGCCGTCGCCGTTGTCCAGCAGCTGCCACACGTGGTCCGTCGTGCCGTTGTCGGCGAACTGGACGACGTTCGCCGAGTCGGCCGTCGACATCCCGCTGACGCCCAACACCTTGCCCGAGTTGACGTTCCGCACCTTCAGCAGGCCGTTGCCGTTGTCCATCAGGCACCACAGGTGGTCGACAGTCCCAGTGTCGGCGAACTGCACCACCTGCGCCGAGTCCGCCGTCGACATCCCGTCGACACCCAACACCTTGCCGGAGTTGAGGTTCTGGATGCGGCACGGCACCCCGACCACGCCCCACGCCGCCGAACCGCCCGTCCGCGGGAACGTCGTGATCCGCAGCCGCGCCGCGCCCATCGGCACCAGTGTCACCTGTTCCACCGGCGCGGACGTCGCCACCGGCCCACCGGACAGCGTGCCGACGACCTGCTGGTCGTCCGCTGTCCAGTCCGGGATCGCCTGGGCAGCCGCCGTGATCCGCACCGGCGTGCTCGCCGGCGTGAACGGGTCGTCGACGTCACCGCCGCCGCTGGTCAGCACCGGCTGCTGCCCCGGCACCAGCCCGTAGTTCCACGCCGACCCGGCCGTCACCATCCACTGTGGCCACTGCGCGTTGCCGCCGACCCGGCTCCACCGCTCGTCGATCCGCAGCGAGTAGGTCAGGGCCCCACAGCTCACCGACACAGCGTCGTGCTGCGCGGGCCACGACGTCACCACCGGCTGCGCCGGTAGCCGCAGCACGACCGTGTCCCCCGCCGACCACGTCCGCCGGACCGTCGCGAACCGCGCCCCGCCCGACACCGCGACCGTGCTGCCGTTCACCGACAGCGCGGGAGCCGTGCACCACCCGGGAATGCGTACCACGAATGGAAAATCCGTCGGCGTCGGCAACGCGAACGTGAACGTCACCGTGTCCGCGAACGGGTAGGACGTCCGCTCGGTGACCGTCACCGACACGCCACCGGCCACCGACGCCGTCACCGAACACGGCCCGTACAGCGATGCCGCCAATCCGCCGTCCGGCGTCGCCAGCCACATCTCCTCGACGTAGTACGGCCACCCCTGGCCGTAGTTGTGCGGGCAGCACCGGTACTGGTCGACACCGGGCAGGTAGGCCTGCATGGCGAACGTGTTCTGGAACTGGCCGTGCGTCTTCACCACGTCGTCCAGCTGCACGCTGTTCGCGCTGGTGATGTAGTGGCAGACGCGACCGGCCGGGTCCAGCGCGGCCGGCAGCATGTTGAACGCCAGCTGTTCGGTCCGGTCGGCCCACACCGGGTCACCGGTCGTGCGGGTCAGGATCTCGTGGCTGGCCATGAACTCGACGATTCCGCACGTCTCGAACCCCTGCCGCGGATCGCCGAACCCGGGCCGGGCGTTCTCGTCGCCTGCGAACCCGCCGCCGGGGAACTGGCCGTACGTCCCGAGCATCGACGCGTAGTTCCGGTACGACGCCTGCCGGTCCGCGCTGTCGCCGGACAGCGTCCAGTACTGCGCGGGTTCGCGGAAGCCCTGCGCGAAGTTCACGTTGTGCAGGCTGGCGATCCCGGCGGTCCACGGTGCGGACAGCCGGTGGATGCGCGTCACCAGGTCCAGCAGCGATGCGTCACCGGTCCGGTTGTACAGCCAATAGAGCACGTCGATCGTGTCGCCCCAGCGCGTGTACCCCCAGCCGTCGGTGAACACGCCGTCCGGCTGGGCGGCGACGAACCGGAAGTAGCGCGTCAGGAACGTCTGGATCGACGTGTCCCCGTGGTATTCCGACCACGACCGCAGTGCGTGCAGCATCGGCATGTGCGGCCACAGGTCGGCGTGGCCGTTGAGCTGCGTGCGCAACCCGGTCGGCCCGAAGAACCCGTCCGACGCCTGTGTCGCGACCACCGCCGACACCCACTTCTCGGTCGCCGACAGCACGGTGGCGTCCCCGGTCACGTAGCCGAGGTCGCCGTAGCCGCGCAGCCAGTACGGCACCTCCTCCCAGCCGACCAGGCTCGGGTTCACCCAGCCGGTCCGGTCGAACACCAGGAAGTGGGACTCGCTCGCGTACTGGCCGTTCAACCCGGTCAGCTGGTGGTCCAACTGGGTGGCCAGCCACCCGGACGGCCGCACCGCACCCGGGGGAAGCCGCAGGAAGGCCGCCGGCCGCAGCGGCGCCCGGTTGACCGGATACCGGGCCCGGGACGACACACGGGCCACGGCCGCCGTGCCGGGCACGGCGGCCGCCACCACCGCACCACCGACCCCGGCCAGGAAACTACGGCGTCGCACGGACATCTCGATCGCCTCCCACTGTCGCGGCCGCGTCCAGGGCGTCCAGCCCACTGGCCTGGGTGCGCCAGTCGGCCACGTTCGGGCTCTGGCCGGACCACCGCGCGCCGATGTGGTCCAACGCGTCCCGGTCGGCCGACCACACCGTGTTCGCCTGCGCGGTCAGGAACGACGTGTAGCTCCCGGTCACCGACGCGAGCTCGGCCAGATAACGCTCGAAGATGCCCTTGAACTGCTTCTGGTTGTCGTCGCACGACGCCGACGGGTCGCACGACTCGGTGAGCACACCGTTGTCGACCAGGGACGAGGACAGCGCGCCATCGGCCAGCCGCCGCCCGACCGCCAGCACGGACGCGTCACCGGTCGCCCGCCACACCTCGACGGCCGCGCCGATCGCCAGGCCCTGGTTGTACGTCCAGACCGTCTGGCCGTTGTTCGCGCACGACGACGTGAGACCGTCGTTGACCAGGCCCGCCGAGTTGATCAGACCGCTGCCGGCGAACCAGTTCCACGCCGCGCGCGCGCGGGACAGCCACAGCGTGTCGCCGGGTATCCGGTTGTGCAGGGCGGCCGTCAACCGGGCGTAGAGCGCGTTGGTGACGGCGTTCTTGTACGTCTTCGCCGTGCTCCACCACACGCCACCGCCGCACGTGCCGGTGTCCCAGTACTGGCTGGCGTAGTCGGTGATGGTGACGGCCTCGTCGAGGTAGGTCTGGTCGTGCGTCAGGTCGTACGCGTCGATCCAGGCCAGCGCCCACCATTCGCTGTCGTCGATCGCCGGGGAGATGAAGTCGCCCTGGATCGGGTCGGTGCTGCGCACGCCCGCCGGGAACGCCGCCTTGTTCACCTGGAACGTCTGCCCGACCACCCAGTCGTACCGGGTGCTGCCGGACTCCCGCAGGTAGTCGATCAGGCTGGTCAGCGCGGACGCCGAGTTCCACCAGCTGGACGGCCACCAGGCGTCGTTCGGGTCGTACGAGTACATCAGCGCGTCGGCCGCGGCCGTGGTCCGGGCGGACGCCGGCCGCGCCCACGCCGTGCAGCTGCCGTTCTGGCCCTCGACCGCGCGTCCGCACGCCCGGACGGCACCGCCGTAGAGCCTGCTGACGTCGTCGTGCGTGTTGACCATCGTGGTGCGGGTGCCGGTCGCCCCGGCCGGCACCGGCACGCGGCCCAGCGACGACCCGTCCGGCCACGACGCGCCCTCGTTCCACGACCGGTCCAGCCAGACCTCGTCGCCCTGCTCGCCGTCGGCGATGGCGGCCCACGCCATGCCGCTGCCCGGGTCGACGTGCAGCGAGATCACCCGGCCGGACAGCGTGGTCGCCGGCACCGGCTGGTCGTCTCCGGTCGCGGCGCTCGCGTCCCGCTGGTCGCAGTACTGGTCGCACACCAGCAGGTGCGCCCACGACGTGCAGGCCACGCCGTTCGCGTCGCCGCAGGCGCGCAGCATGCCGCGTCGGTGGTTCACCGGGTCGCCGAGGTTGTACATGAGCGTGCGGGTGCCGGTCCACGTGCTGGGAATCCACGCCTTGCCCAGCAGCCCGTCCCACGTCGAACCGCCGTCCCACGACCGGTCCAGCCACACGGAGTCGTTGGTGACACCGTTGTCGATGCTGGCCCACGCCATGCCGTCGGCGTCGTCCACGTGCAGTTCGAGCAGCCGGCCGTTGAGGTCGACGTTGGCCACCGGGAAGGTCTCCTGCTTGGCCAGCGACGGGTCGCGGGTGTCGCAGTAGACCGAGCACACCGTTGTCGAGGCGGCGTGCGCCGCGACCGGTTCCACCACACCGCCGACCAGGGCGGTCAGCAGCGGTACGAGCAGCACGAGCAGCACGCGGCCGGTCATCGCGGATCAGCCGTTCGCGCCGACCCAGTCGCTGTCCGCTGTCACCAGCGAGAAGCGCAGGGACGGGCAGTAGAAGGACGAGCCGGGCGGGATGCTGCCGGACAGCGGCGCGTCCTGTGGGTTCGCCGCCGACCACGAGCCGTCGTAGAGCTGCACGTCGCTGCTCTCCACGGTGCTGCCGGCGCTGTCCTCGCAGAAGTAGCCCTCACCGCTGGCCGGATCCTGTGACGTGTAGACCTCGAAGATGTCCCAGCCGAAGTTCAGGCCGCTCTTGTCACTGCCCGAACTGGTGTAGAAGGTGTCCCAGCCGCCGGTCAGGTGGTTGTACAGGTAGACGGTCCACGTGTTCGTCGAACCGTTCGTCAGCACCTCGTCCATCGTGTAGGCGGGCCTGCCGTTGACCGTCGTGGTGTACGTGGACAGGAACGAGCTGTCGATGTCGAGCACCTTCGCCGCGCTGACCGACCCGCACCAGTCCCACGCCCACAGCATCGGCCCGTCGCTGTCGTAGGCGGTCGTCACCTCGATGCACGAGCCGTCCGGCGCCTTCGCCGTCGGGGCGTACAGGAAGTCGCCGCCCCGCACGGTCAGATTCGGGATGACGCTCTGGGTCGCGAGCAGACCGTCGTCCGCATTGTCGGTGAGGAACGTTCCCCAATCCGTGTGCAGTTGGTCGGCCGGAGTCACGGCGTCCCGCCGAAACGACGAATGCAGCTCGGCGAACGCGCGAGCGGCGGCACCCGCCCGGCCTGCGGCGGCGGCACCGGTCAGGCCGGGCACGGTGCCGGCGGCGTGTCCCGACGGGATCGGCTGCGCGCCCGCCACCTGTGGCAACACCGACAACGCCAGCGCGATCGCGAATGCCGGCAGGGACCATCGAGTCGATCGCATGCGAATTCCTTCACGACGAAATCGTGGACCCGACCAGATATAACAGTCACCGTCCGGAGGTGGACATATGACAAGGTGGACAAGGTTTTCACACATTAACGCCAGCCATTGTGAGCTATTGACAGAGGTGGCACGGTGAATTCCGAGAAACGCCGACGACAGGAGAGTGCGATGCCCGGTAAGCGCTATCCGACCGATGATTCCCGCGGGCTGTCGCGGCGCAGCCTGCTCCGCTGGTCCGGTGCCGCGGGTCTGGCCGTGGCGGCGGGACCGGCGCTGGCCGGCACGGCCGCCGCGAGCCCCGCGCCGGCCGGTGACGGGCTCACGGCGGCAGGTGGCGGGTCGACGTTCCACCCGATCCGACCGCCGGCCACGCCGCTGGCGGTGCGGTCGCCGTACCTGTCCACGTGGCTGGCCGCCGACGTGCTGCCCGGCACGTGGCCCACGTTCTGGACCGGCCGCGTCACGGCGATGACCGGCATCGCGCGCATCGACGGCACGCCGTACGTGTTCATGGGCGACCCGGCGCTGGCCAGCGGCACACCGGCCCTGCTCGGCATGACGCAGACCGACCTGACCGTCACGGCGACCCGGTCGGTGTTCACGCTGACGGCCGGCGGCGTGCGGCTGGTCGTGACGTTCCTGTCCCCCGTCGAACCCGGTGACCTGCGGCGCCAGTCGATGCCGCTGTCGTACGTGTCGGTGCGGGCCAGCAGCGCGGACGGCAAGGTCCACCAGGTCAGCGTCTACGTCGACATCAGCGGTGAGTGGACGTACGGCGACAGCGGCGCGCACGTCACGTGGGCCGCCGAGTCGAACGGCGGCATCCGGTCACTGACCATCGAACCGGCCAACCCGCAGGTGCTGGCCGAGGAGAACGACACGGCGTCATGGGGCACGGTCGTATGGAGCACGCCGGAACGCCAGGGCCTCACCTGGCAGATCGGCCAGGACCTGGTGGTGCGCGGCAACGCGGTGACCGGCAGCCTGCCCGACACCGTCGACACCGACCAGCCGCGGGCGATCAACGACCGATGGCCGGTGCTCGGCCTCAACCTCGACCTGGGCACGGTGCGCGGTCCGACGGCGCCGTTCGTGGTCACCGTCGGCCACGTCCGCACGCCGGCTGTCAGCTATCTGGGCACCCCGTTGAATCCACTGTGGACGAAATACTGGTCGACATGGCAGGCGATGGTGTCGTTCTGTCACGGCGACTACCCGTCGGCGGTGCGGCGGGCGACGGCTCTGGACGGCACGGTGGACCGTGACGCGCGGGCGGCCGGGGGTGACAGGTACGCGGCGCTGTGCGCGCTGTCGGTGCGCCAGGCGTTCGGCGGCACCGAACTCGTCGTCAAGGACGGCGAGCCATGGGCGTTCCTGAAGGAGATCTCCAGCGACGGCAACGTGTCCACGGTCGACGTGACCTACCCGGGCATGCCGGTGTTCCTGCAATTGGACCCCG